>NZ_JAUBWA010000007.1:37875-104991 GCF_036702825.1 Microcoleus sp. A003_D6
GTGCGTCAGCAACAAACTTTTTGACTTACGTTGAAACTCCGAACCTGACGCACCCTACGAATTTACTGCACCGTTAGTAGGGTGCGTCAGCAACAAACTTTTTGACTTACGTTGAAACTCCGAACCTGACGCACCCTACGAATTTACTGCACCGTTAGCAAGCCGAAGTTTAGGGTTTCTTTTTGGGAGATTTGGGAGGTTGGGGAGATTTTAAGATTTTGTCGGCGACCATTTTGTCAGCAATTAAATCGCCGATAATTTTAGCACCGTGGGAAGTAAAGTGCACGCCATCATTAATTTTGACATATCCTCGCTTCCCCGATTTGTCAGCAACCACCGGAGCAAAATTACCTGAAGCGGCAAAAGCATCCCAAGTAGAAATAAATTCGATTTTGGCAGAAGATTTACTGGCATTTTTATATGTCTCGTTCATTACGGGAAAATATTTAGCATAGCGAGATTTGTTGGATATCGGTTGACCGATCCAATACACTTTTCTCACCGAAGATGACTCAAGTAATTTGGCATACTTATCTACTCTTTCTTGATAAGCATTTTGCCATTCCTTTGTCGCGATAGCCCGGTGTTTTCCTTGAAAATCCGTGATATCTTGAGTATCGTTTCCTCCGAACAAAACGACCGCGACATCCGGCTGGTAATCCCGGAGCAGTTTTTGGGTTCTGGCATACCAGTCATAATAATCTATGCGGTTTAATCCGCTAGATACTTTGTAGTCAAGTTTAGTATCAACAATTTGATATTTTTGCTTCATCGTGTACTGAAGTTGAATCCCTAAATCAAACATTACTGAATCTCCAACAAACAAAAATCTGCGATAAGGCTTGGTGAGTTTCGGTTTGACTGCGGTTGGCTTTTTAGTTGTTTTTTTGGGTGGAACAATTGGCGTTTTTTCAATTTTAGCAGTTTCAGTTTTTGGGGGAAGGCGATCGAAGTCAATATCTTTAATTTTGCTCCAAAAATCTTGTTCGGATTTCCGAAAACCGTCGATTTCTACCTGTCGTGCTGCTTGTTTGATTTCGGGACTTGCGAAAGGAGTTGAGGAGAAACTCTTGAGAAATAAAGATAAGTTGGAAAATATCAAAGTGAGAATTACAGAAGTAACGATCAGCAAAATTTCTCGGTCTCTCATATTTGTTAGAAATTAAAGTAGATAAAAGGCGGGACGGTGCTCGGCCCAAGCATCAAAATAGCATACACGAACAGCGAAACTAAGACAACCCGAAAAAATATGTTTTTTAAGGAAAATATGACTTGCAACAGTTGGGAAATGCGATCGCCCCACAAGTTGATCGCGCCAATGACTGCAATTACTAAATACAATTGCCAAAAGTTAAATTGAAAAGTTGCAACCGCAGGATGGGCAATTCCTTGAAAAAAATTCACCGCAGTTTCCCAGTTAGGAGTGCCGAAAAATACCCAGCTACAAGTAACAAAACTAAATGTTAATAGCCAACTGCAAAATTGAGCAAATCTGGGAAAGGAATAGTCTAATACCAATTTTAAAAAAGAATGCAACAGTATTCTTGTTCCCCCCCTTAGCAAGGGGGGGCTAGGGGGGGTCGAAGAGTGTTGCACGATTTTAGAGAAATAGTCTAATTTCCAGCCGATAGCTTGGGGGATATCTTTACATAAATGGTTGACAACTAATCCTAAACCGTGAATTGAGCCCCAGACAATAAAGTTTAAACCTGCGCCGTGCCAAAATCCGCCGATCGCCATTGTCATCAGTAAATTTACGTACTTCCTCAACTTGCCGTATTTGTTGCCGCCCAAGGGAAAGTAAACGTAATCCCTCAGCCACTCGGAAAGACTGATGTGCCACCTTTTCCAAAATTCTTGCAAGCCCAGCGATCGGTATGGCATATTAAAGTTAGCAATCGGTTTGAAACCCAGCAAACAGGAGATACCGTTGGCTAAATCCGAGTAGCCGCTGAAATCTACGTAAATTAAACAAGAATAGGAAATTGCCGCGAGGATTAAATCGATGCTGCTGTACTGCTGGGGGACTTTGAATGGTAGTTGAGTGAAGTTAAACAAAAAGCTCGATAAAGTATATTTTTTGAAGAGTCCAGACAGAATCAAAACTATAACTTCTTCGATTTGATAGTCGTATTTTTTAGGTGAATTTAACTGCGTGTAAAATTCGCGAGCTCGCGAGATTGGCCCGGAGGCAATTTGGGGAAAGTAGGTAATGTAGGTGGCGTAGTCTACAAATTTCGGATAGGGGATTTTTTGCTGGTAGCAGTCGATTAAATGGGAAATCATTCTAAATGTGTAGAACGACACGCCGACGGGGGCGATTATTTGCAAAACTTGAAAGCTAGCTGGAATTTGTAGCTGGTTCAGTACCTCAAATAAGGAAGTTACAAAGAAGTTGCAATATTTAAAGATGCCGAGATTGGCAATGTTGAAAATTAGGCCGGAAATTAAAGCAAGTTTTTTATATTTACCGTGGCAGACAGCCCGGAGAATGATATAATTGTAGGCAGTGGCTAAAACGAGGAGCAAGAGAAAGTCGAAACTCCAAAAGGAATAAAATAGCAAACTGGAAAATAGCAAGACAATTTTATACAAATCGACTTGCGGTTTCAAAGAGAGGATAGCGCTAAAAATAATTAGGAAAAATACTAGAAATTGGTAAGTGGGAAATAGCATAAATTTCAGTAGATCGCAAATTGGCAACTGGCAATATAGATATTTTGTAGGGACACGGCATTGCCGATTAGTGTCAACTTAAGCTCAAACCCATTCATAGACTGCTGTTTAACTATTAAATCTAGATCCCCCCTAGCCCCCTTTAAGAAGGGGGGGACAAGAGTCTGCTCAAAGTCAACCCCTACTCCCCTTCTTAAGGGGGATTTAGGGGGATCTGGACTCGGATATAAACGAGATTTCTCAAGGGTTTTAGGCTTAAGTTGACACCAACGGACACGGTGCCGTGTTCCTACTTGAGGTTTTGGCAAAAAGTCAATTATGTAACAAGTTCAATCGGTTAACCGCACTCAGAAATTCACAATCCTGTTTAAAGATTATGATGGTTGTGAGACGATGTATTAACGGATAACAACAGGAATCCCCTTGATTGCGAGGAACCAACGTGCAGCCAACAGACCCTAGCAAATTTACAGATGAAGCCTGGGAAGCCATTGTCAAATCCCAGGATGTAGCCCGCCGCTTTGCCAATCAGCAGCTAGAGGTTGAACATTTAGCGATCGCCATTCTCGAACAGGTCGCGACAGCAAACACCATTCTCAGCTTGGCTGGAGTAGATGTCGTCCGCTTTGGCCAACAATTAGAAGCCTTTGCCAAACGACAGCCCAGAGTTGCCAACGCTGACCAACTATACCTCGGTCGCGGTTTAGACGTGATGTTAGATGCTGCCGAGTCTGCCAGAGTGACTTGGCAAGATAATTTTATTGCCGTTGAACATTTATTAATTGGCTTGCTAGAAGATGAACGAGTCGGCCGCCGCTTGCTGACAAAAGGCGACGGGCCGCCTGGTCGCCCCGGTTACGATCGCCAAGCGCCAATCGGTACGATCGATCGCCCAAAACTCGAAGAAGCAATCAAATCTGCCCGCGCTACTGCTAAAGTCCCAGAAAAAAATTCCGAAACGGGGAAAGCCGGCCGCAGCAACGCTAAAGTCCCAGATCGAGACGGCGAAGCCAACTCCGACGCCCTCAGCAAATACGGCCGCGATTTGACAGAAGCAGCCAAAGCCGGCAAACTCGACCCAGTAATCGGCCGCGACGAGGAAATCCGCCGCGTGGTGCAAGTTCTTTCCCGCCGCCAAAAAAACAATCCGGTGTTAATTGGCGATCCCGGAGTCGGAAAAACTGCGATCGCCGAAGGTTTGGCCCAGCGAATTGTCAACGGCGACGTACCCGAATCTTTGAAAAATCGCCAGCTATTCAGCCTCGACATGGGCAGTTTAATTGCTGGGGCAAAATTCCGGGGCGAATTTGAAGAACGGTTGCGGTCTGTTCTGCGGGAAGTCATCGATTCCGACGGGCAAATTGTCCTGTTTATTGACGAATTGCACACCGTTGTCGGCACCGGTGGCGGCGGCAGTTCCGGTTCGGGAATGGATGCCGGAAATTTGTTGAAGCCGATGTTGGCCAGAGGCGAATTGCGCTGCATCGGCGCTACAACTCTCGACGAATTCCGCAAGAATATTGAAAAAGATCCGGCCCTAGAACGCCGATTTCAACAAGTATTTGTCGGCGAGCCCAGCGTTGAAGATACTGTTTCGATTTTGCGCGGATTGAAAGACCGCTACGAACGCCACCACGGGGTAAAAATTACCGATTCGGCGCTGGTAGCTGCTGCAACTCTGTCTTTTCGCTATATTTCCGATCGCTTTTTGCCGGACAAGGCGATCGACCTCGTAGACGAAGCGGCCGCCCACTTGAAAATGGAGATTACCTCTAAACCTGTGGAATTGGAAGGAATCGACCGCCGGGTGATGCAGTTGGAAATGGAGAAATTGTCGATCGAAGGCGAAGGAAAAGGTGCTCTAGCCCCCGGGCTCAGCTTCCGCGTCGAACGCATCACATCTGAGATTGACATCTTAAAAGTTAAGCAGGAAAAATTGTCTTCTCAGTGGTTGGGCGAAAAACAGTTGCTGGATGGAATCAATAAATTGAAAGCAGAAGAAGACCAACTGCGAGTGCAAATCGAACAAGCAGAAAGAGCTTACGATTTGAATAAGGCCGCGCAGTTGAAATACGGCAAGTTAGAAACTGCGGTGCGCGATCGCGAAGCCAAAGAAGCGGAACTTTTGAAACAACAAGCTCAAGGTTCTTCGCTGCTGCGGGAAAAAGTTACTGAGGGCGACATTGCCGAAATTGTGGCAAAATGGACGGGAATTCCGGTTAACCGGTTGTTAGAATCGGAACGCCAAAAATTGCTGCAATTGGAAAAACACTTGCACCAAAAAGTCATCGGTCAAGAAGAGGCTGTAACGGCGGTTGCTGCGGCGATTCGGCGGGCACGGGCGGGGATGAAAGATCCGGGAAGACCGATCGGCTCTTTCTTGTTTATGGGCCCCACAGGCGTCGGCAAAACCGAGTTAGCGCGGGCGTTGGCTGAGTTTTTGTTTGACAGCGACGATGCGATGATCCGCATAGATATGTCGGAATACATGGAGAAGCAAAACGTCTCCCGGTTGGTAGGAGCTCCCCCCGGATATGTCGGTTACGATGAAGGGGGACAACTTTCCGAAGCAGTGCGGAGACGCCCTTATTCGGTGGTGCTGTTTGACGAAGTGGAAAAGGCGCACCCGGATATATTTAACATTTTGCTGCAAGTGTTGGATGACGGCAGAATTACCGATTCTCAAGGTCGAGTGGTTGACTTTAAAAATACCGTAATTGTGATGACCAGCAATATCGGCAGCGACCACATTTTAGACGTGTTTACCAATAAGGAAAAAATCGCTAAAAAACCTGCAAATCGGAAGCATGAAACGAAAGATTTGTCAAGTCAAAAGACAGATTATAAAGTTGATGCTGACGGTACTGTTGAGATATCAGCCTCGCGAGTTACTGATGCTGTAAGTTCTCCAAGTTCTCAGGAAAATGAAAATTTATTGACTCAAGAACGGGAGACCGATCGAGAGTACGAGCAAATGTTAAAACGGGTGATGGGAGCTTTGCGATCGCACTTCCGGCCGGAGTTTCTTCAGCGGGTTGACGAGACAATTTTGTTCCACACTTTGAGCAAGACGGAACTGCGGCAAATCGTCACCATTCAAGTGAAGCGTATCGAGCGGTTGTTGGCGGAACAAAAAATTACTTTGGAACTGTCGGATGCTGCGAAAAACCATATCACAGATGTCGGTTACGACCCGGTTTACGGCGCTCGTCCCTTGAAACGCGCCATCCAGCGGGAGTTGGAAAACCCGCTGGCTAACAAGATTCTGGAAAATGCGTTTGTCGAAGGTGATACAATTGCGATCGACTGCATAAATAACACTTTGCAGTTTCGCAAAAAAGAGTCTCTCCCCGCGCTGGTAGGTAACAGTTTGTAGTTGCATTTAGGAACAGGCTTTCTGGCCATTGGTGTCAACTTAACATCAAACGTACTCAGAGACTTCTGTTGGGTGATTTAAGGCTAGATCCCCCCTAACCCCCCTTAAGAAGGGGGGGACAAGAGTCTTCTCAAAGTCAACCCCTACTTCCCTTTTTGAGGTATCTTTCCAACTAGCAACTCTCTTTGCGAAGAAGGACAAAAGTCTTCTCAAAGTCCCCCTTCTTAAGGGGGATTTAGGGGGATCTGGCCTAGGCTATAAACGAAAGATACAAAATTTTTCTGGCTTAAGTTGACACCAATGGCTTTATGGCCGGTTCCACAAACAATCAATTTTCTAGTAGCACAGCCCAGAAAGCCTGGTAGTTTAAAATCATGAAACAACTAACTAGAATCACTCTGAATCCAGAAGTAATGGGAGGAAAACCCTGCATTCGCGGCTTGCGAGTCACTGTGGGTACTATAGTCGGACTGATGGCATCGGGACACTTACCGTCAGGCATTTTGCAGGCTTATCCCTACCTGGAAGAAGCAGATATATATGAAGCGCTTGCCTATGCAGCGTGGCGAGTTGAAGAAGTAGAAATTCCTCTCAAAATAGCGTGAAAATTTTGATTGATATGAACCTGTCACCTGAATGGACTGTCGTATTTACTAAATACGGAATAGAGTCTCTTCATTGGTCTACAGTCGGCGATCCTCGTGCCACAGATCGCGTTATTATGGAATGGGCGCGAGTAAATGACTATGCCGTATTCACTCATGATTTAGATTTTGGCGCACTGCTGGCCGCAACCCAAGCTAATGCTCCCAGTGTCATTCAAGTCCGTATTCAAGACGTGCTGCCTGCTAATATAGAGAGTTTGATTGTGGAAGTGTTCCATCAATTTGAGCCACAAATTGAGTCGGGGGCGTTCATTTCTGTGGATGAAACGCGCTCTAGGGTGAGAATTTTGCCGATTACACTTCGATAATTATTTATGGCCTGTTTCACAAAAATTAATCTGCTTGTGGAACCGGTATCTTGCCTGTCATTCAAAAATTAAGAACAGGCAAGATGCCTGTTCCACAAACCATCAATTCTCTTGTGGAACAGGCATCTTGCCTGTTATTGAAAATTAGGAACAGGCAAGATGCCTGTTCCACAAACCATCAATTTTCTTGTGGAACAGGCATCTTGCCTGTTATTGAAAATTAGGAACAGGCAAGATGCCTGTTCCACAAACCATCAATTCTCTTGTGGAACAGGCATCCTGCCTGTTATTAAAAATGGTGAAATATGTCAAGAATTAGAGATGGTGCGGCTGCCGTAAGCATCCATGCTGTAGGCGGGAACGCGAACGCTGTAATCAATTTCTGTTCCCGTAACCGATTTTGCCAGTTGTTCAAAAGATTCTGAGTTCCAATTGCGATCGTGGATGGGCTTTGACTGTTCGCCCAGGAAATATGCTTGAGTGCCAATCACTGAGGCCGCTACCCAACCGACGATCAATAGAGCGATTACAATAGTCATTTTTGCTTTTTCCTTAACTTTTGTTGCTTTATGTAAACTAATGTAACAAAATTTAGCATTTAAAGTCAAGGTAGTGTAATGTCGTGGCAACCGTCCGACAGGTAGTAAAAACCGCCCCTAATCCTGAGTCTGTAGGGTGTGCAGCGCGCACCAGTCTGTAGGGTGTGCTTAGCAAGCACCAATATCGGAATTGTGAACTGTATCCTAAATAGCAAAACAGATTGTTGAGATTTTATAGTTAAGAACTTATAAGTTTTGCGTTAATAAATTACGATTAAAACTCTGCGGCTGGCATGACGAAGCGCGGCAAAATTATGAGTTATGATTTATCAGTTTGGATTGGAACTAAAAAATCTCACTTACCCGATCCCAATTACCAATCACCCATAAAAATCATGGCCAACTCAATGTTAAATAACGACCCCTTGTGGTTCAAAGACGCGATTATTTACGAAGTACCAATTCGCGCTTTTGCCGACAGCAATGCAGACGGCATCGGCGACTTTCGGGGACTGACAGAAAAACTAGATTACCTGCAAAACTTGGGAGTAACAGCAATTTGGGTGCTGCCCTTCTTTCCTTCGCCACTTCGAGACGACGGCTACGATACATCTCACTATACCACCGTCAACCCCATTTACGGCACTTTAGAAGATTTCAAACATCTTTTAGAACAAGCGCACTTGCGGGGAATTAGAGTCATTATTGAGTTAATTGTTAACCACACTTCCGACCAGCACGCATGGTTTCAAAAAGCGCGCCGCGCCCCGAAAGGCAGTAACGAAAGAGATTTTTACGTGTGGAGCGACACGCCGGAAAAATATCAAGATGCTAGAATTATTTTCCAAGATTTTGAGACTTCAAATTGGGCTTGGGATTCGGTAGCAAAAGCTTATTACTGGCACCGTTTTTATTCGCACCAACCAGATTTAAATTACGACAATCCCGCCGTGCGTCAAGCGATCTTAGATGTGGTTGATTTTTGGTTGGAAATGGGAGTAGACGGACTGCGAATGGATGCCGTGCCTTACCTGTACGAGCGCGAAGGTACTAATTGCGAAAACTTACCCGAAACTCACGTATTCCTCAAACACTTGCGGAAGCACGTAGATGAGAAATTCCCGAACCGGATGCTGCTTGCTGAGGCGAATCAGTGGCCGGAGGATGCGGTTGAATATTACGCGGCGGGGGATGAATGTCACATGAACTTTCATTTTCCGCTGATGCCGCGGTTATTTATGGCTTTGTACATGGAAGATAGCTTTCCAATTAGCGACATTCTCCAGCAAACTCCGCAGATTCCCAATAACTGTCAGTGGGCATTATTTTTGCGGAATCACGACGAATTGACGCTGGAAATGGTGAGCGATGAAGACCGAGATTATATGTATCGGGTTTACGCTCAAGACACTCAGGCGAGAATTAATTTGGGCATCCGCCGCCGCTTGGCTCCTTTAATGGGAAATAACCGCCGCCGCATCGAGTTGATGAATGCTTTGCTGCTGTCTCTTCCGGGTACGCCGGTGCTTTACTACGGCGATGAAATTGGCATGGGAGACAATATCTATTTGGGCGATCGCAACGGGGTGAGAACTCCGATGCAGTGGAGCGGCGATCGCAATGCCGGTTTCAGCCGCGCTAACCCGCAGCGGCTGTACGCGCCGCCAATTGTTGACCCTGAATATCACTACGAATCTGTTAACGTGGACACGCAGCGGGCGAATCCGAGTTCTCTTTGGTGGTGGATGAAACGCCTAATTGCAATTAGGCAGCGCTTCCAAGCATTCGGTCGCGGAACTTGCGAGTTTTTGTCCCCGGAAAACCGCAAAGTTTTAGCTTTTGTTCGTACTTATCAAGACGAACACATCCTCGTAGTGGCTAATTTGTCGCGCTTCGTGCAAACAGCAGAATTAGACCTTTCGCCCTTTAAAGGTGCTGTGCCGGTGGAGATTTTCGGCCGCACTGAGTTTCCGGAGGTTGGCGAGGATTCTTACTTTTTGAGTTTGAGTCCTCACACCTTTTACTGGTTTACTCTTACTGTTAAACAAGAAGATTTCTCGCTGCGCGGTTATCATACGAACTTGCCTAGTTTGGCGGTCATAGGTACTTGGAAAACTGCTTTTTCTACAAGTCAGTTAAACGATAGCCTGATCGATATTTTGCCGGAATATTTGCGGCAAAATCGCTGGTATAGCAGTACAGACAGAACAATTCAATCATTAGAAATAAGTGAAGTTGTGCCTGTTGAATGTAAAGATAGTGCCGGGGAAGAATCTACAGTTTACCTTCTGTTTTTGCAGTTGAATTATACTGAAGATATGCCGGAAACTTATGTTTTGCCTGTAGGTTGGGAGGAGATGAAAGGCGATGCGGACGATCGGGCGATCGCGCGCCTGCACTTCCCAGAAACCAACGAAGTCGGGGTACTATTTGATGCTGCGGGCGACAAAGGTTTCCTGAGCGCGTTGCTGGGGGCGATCGCCAATTCTCGCAGTTACAAAGGTGCAGCAGGTCAACTGCTAGGAATTGCCGACAGTGCATTCACCTCAGAACAAGATTTATCGAACCTCGAACCTCACCTGTTCAAAAAAGAACAAAGCAATATATCCGCAGGTTACGGCGACCGCTTCGTCCTGAAAATATTGCGAAAAGTCGAGGAAGGAATCAACCCCGAATTAGAAATCGGACGCTTTTTAACCGATCGCAACTCGATCCAACACTACGCTCCAATTGCCGGAGCATTGGAATATCGCACCGCAGGAAAACAAGTAATTACAGTTGGAATCCTGCAAAAATTAATCCCCGACAGCATAGACGCTTGGTCTTATACATTAGACACGCTGCGCGACTATTTCGAGCGAGTAATGACAGTAGAAGCAAAGCATTCCGGCGATAATTTATCTACTTCCCCCGAAAATTATTTACCGAGCACTTTGACTGCACAAATGCAGCGGCCGTCAAACTCGCTACTAGCCGATTTATCCCTAGAAATTCCCGCCTTAGCTCGCGAACTCATCGGCTCTTACTTAGCATCAGCCGAACTTTTAGGTCAGCGGACAGCCGAACTTCACCTCGCTTTAGCTTCTGACAAAGAAAATCCCGCTTTTGCCCCAGAAAACTTCACCTCATTTTACCAGCGTTCGATCTATCAACAGATGAGAAATCTAGCAGGAAGGACTTTGCTGCTACTAAAAAAACGGCTGTCTCACCTGCCACCTGCCACCCAAAAATTGGCACAAACTCTGCTCAACCGCGAAGACTTGCTGATGGAACGTTTCAAGTCAATTTTGAACTTGAGAATCACGGCCGATCGAATTCGCTGTCACGGGGATTTTCATTTCGGGCAAGTTCTTTATACAGGCAAAGACTTCGTAATTATTGATTTCGGAGGAGAACGGAATCGACCCTTAAGCGAGCGGCGGATGAAAAGGTCGCCCCTGCGAGATGTTGCGGGAATGCTGCAATCTTTGAGTTACGCTGTTACTTTGGCACTCCGCAATGAAGTAGAAAGCGGCATGATTCGCCCTGAAAATCTCCCGGAGATGCAGCAGTGGGCGAACGTTTGGCATCGCTGGGTTAGCCTGACTTTTGTCAAGAGTTATTTGGCGACAGCAGCCGATGCAAATTTCTTGCCAAAATCTATCCCGGAACTGCAAGTTTTGCTGGATGCTTACATCTTAGAAAAAGGGGTTGCCGAACTGGTATACGAACTCAATTACCGGTTGGATTGGGTAGAAATTCCCCTTCAGCGGATTCTACAGTTGCTGCCTTCATTGAGTAAATAAGGATCGCGAATTAAATAATTTACACAAGGAAAGTGGGGTGTCCCGCCCTTTCTGGACGGGCGGGACGCCCATCCCGCAAGAACCATCACGCATTGTAAGTTATTTAATTCTCATTCATAAGTAGGGTGCGTGACTTTCTAGTTGCTCAATTAACAGCGAGATGCTGGAGAGTCACGCGCGTTACATCATACCAAATCTGGTTGAACAACTATTTGGAGCGGCGAATATTAGTTAGGAGTCAAAAAGCTGATTCACGTAAGCTGTTGTGCATTTAATTTGTATGTTGAGGGCGGGCAGGATGCCCACCCCACAAGAGGAAAAATTTATTTGACTATGCAATTTAAATGCGGATTAGCTTATCTTTGCGATCGCTTTCAGAATTTCTTCTCGATTCTTACCTGATTGTATCCATTTTGGCAGGCGAGAGAACAGACTGCGATTCGACCAGCCATAAAGTTCGTGAGGTTTTCGTTCCCTCAGCTTTGCCCTAACAAACGCCTCAATAAATTCTAAATGTCGAAGATTGTAAGCCCAAAGCGTCTCACCGCAACAGGAAGTTTGAAGCCACAGAGGATAGTGGAAGTAGTTATCCAATGCCTCGCTATACCAGCTTTCAATCTTCTTCTCAGACCAATCTTTTGAGGAACCACAAGCTGTACAGGAAAATCTGCGAGGAGCAAATAAATCGGCGCGATCGGGCTCGATACAGCGCACGATCGCACGTGAATCACAACAAGGGCACCGCACCAGAAATTCACTCTGGAATGAGTAGATTGTTTCACGAGTATCTTTGAATCGCTCCATACTTATTACTTAAAATAAAGAGATGTTTGATACAAAACTTGTTCTTGATGAGTTAACAAAGTACAGTCAGAAAGCGGGTAAGCCACACAAGTAACAGCGTAGCCAGCTTGCAATTCTGACGGCTTCAAAAACTTTTGTTCGCTTTGGTCGATTTCACCGCTCAGCAGTTTGACAACGCAAGCAGAACACTCTCCTTGCTTGCATCCATTCGGCAAGCGGATGCCGGCATCTTCTGCCATATCTAAGATATACTGGTCGTCTGGTACTGCGATCGTGCGATCGAGCGATCGTTCCTGATTCACCAACCGAACTTGATAAACTGCCATTTTTTCCTCTGTATTCGCGAAAGGGCGGGTTTACTATGCTGTTAGTCCTAGCAAATATTTCGGGTAAAACCCGCCGCTACAACTAGAAAAGGCGGGTTTATTATACTGTTAGTTTTACTAGACTAACTGTGTATATCTAGACAAGTGCCTCTTGATAGTCGAGATTTTCATCGAGATAAATAGCTCGAATATCCTCCGGCAAATTGGATTCTAAAGTTTGATATCCTTTTTGCAGCAAAGCCTTTACCTGAGCGGGCGAAATAGCTTCGCCTTCTGCTTGCAAATAAGCTGCAATTCGAGTTTCGCTCCAGCGGAAAGTCTGAGCCATCAACACTACTAAACGCGGCAGCGGTGCTAACAATTCTAAGGCTTGTTTGACGTAACACCACAGGGGAGGCGGAGCCGATTGCAAAGAGTAGTGAATCGACTCAACAGGGGGCAATTCGGCTTGATTGATGCAGACGGCCGTGACATTAATCAGCCAGTTTTGGAGACTGAGATTTCCGCCATCAGACTCTTGGATTTCGCGGCGCAAATCGAGGCCTCGCAGTTCGTGATAGATGTGCTGCCAAGTGTGGGCAAACAGGTAATCGCCTTGTACGGGCGATCGTACGGAATGGCGAATCAGGGAGTGTACAATTTGAGCGTAGCGGCAAAAAATCGCCGTGAAGAACCTACCCTGATCGGGATGGTTTTGAAACAGAGTCAATAATTCCTGGTCGCTGTGGTGGAACAGGGATTTAACCACAGGATGGTTGAGTTCGGAAAAATTAGGTGGTTGCACAATTGTTTTTGTAATATATGCTAGTGCAGCACGATTTTACACCACGATCTACATTTGGTGCAACTGCTTGGAAATTATGTTTATAATTAAGTCAATTAATTATATAGAGTTGTAGGTGATGCTGGATTAATCTAAAGTGATACATATAAACTCTATATATTCAGCGCACCTAAAAATATAATTTGTTGTTTCAATGGTAAGGTTTTTGTATGTCTAGCATTAATACTGGTATCGAATGGTGCGATCGCACATGGAATCCCACAACTGGCTGCGATAAAGTCAGTCCGGGCTGCACTCATTGTTATGCAGAAGCATTAACCAAAAGGTTTCACACTAATTTCCCTAACGGCTTTGATTTAACACTGCATAGGAATCGTTTGGAAGAACCAAAACGCTGGAAAAAACCGAGCCGTATTTTCGTAAATTCGATGAGCGATTTATTTCATGAAGAAGTGCCAATAGAATTTCTCAAAGAAGTTTTTGATGTCATGCGTGAAACTCCCTGGCATATATATCAAATTCTGACCAAAAGACACGAACACCTTCGAGAAATAGCTGACAAATTAGACTGGCATGAAAACATTTGGATGGGAGTTTCTGTTGAAAATCAAAACTACGTTAACAGGATTGACTGTTTGCGACAAGTACCGGCAAAAGTCAGATTCCTATCATGCGAACCACTTTTAGGTAATTTAAAACTAGATTTAAAAGGCATTCATTGGGTAATTGTCGGGGGAGAGTCTGGGGTCAAACACCGTCCCATGCAAGCAGAGTGGGTTGAGAATATCAGACAGCAATGTCAAGATGCTAAAGTAGCATTTTTCTTTAAGCAATGGGGAGGTAGAACGCCTAAAGCTGCTGGGAGACTTCTGGATGAGAAAATTTGGGATGAGATGCCGGAAGCATGGGAAAAACATCAAAATCAATGGAATCGTTACACTTTGAATGTGATTCGCCACTCAAATAAAGTAGTAACACCTACTTTGGTAGGAATGTAACTCTCACTTTCTCTCCAAAGGTAATTTCGCCTTTGTACTTCCTTCGTTGACTAGCTGGTGGATCTGCGATAATCTTACCTTGTTGTTCTAGTTTCTTAAGAGCTTTCTTAATCGAGCTAGAATACTGGTAAACCCTAATCCTAATCCAAAATGACTCAAAATCTCGATCTTACTGGACTTACTCCCAAACAAATCGAGCAGATTTATGCGATAATAGAAGCATTTAGAACCACCAACAAATATCAGAACCCATTAACAGAAGAACAACAATCGCAATTGGCTCCTAATCCGCTGTTTTTTGAAAGCGAAATCCTCCAACCCTTTAATCGCAGTATGCTTTATGGCAAGCAAACCTAAAAATAAATACAATCTTTAACCCGATAGTCAAATTCAAAATCATGCAAGTAATCATTCAACCTCCTTCCCTCATTGAAAACGGAATTAAAGTCGAAACGGTCAACAATCGCCCTCTGTTCAAATTTACTGACCCGCTTCAATCCCGTCTAGAAGCCCTTTTAGAAAAAAATAAAATCAATGCCCTAACCTCGGAAGAACAAGAGGAACTAAATGCTATCAACGAACTCGATCGCCTCTTTACTTACCTAAACTCACTCCTCATCGCTCAACAATGACCATTTCTGAAGCAAACCGCAATTATGTCAGACAACAAGCTAAATATCTTTGCGAATATTGTCACTCTCCAGAAGAAATCAGCACCTCTCGTTTTACCATCGACCATATTAAACCCCGTTCTTTAGATGGTACGGATGATGTCAAAAATTTGGCGCTTGCTTGTAGCCGTTGCAACCAACGCCGTTACAATTTTACAGCAGGGAGCGATCAAGTAACTCAGGCGGAAGTAGCTATATTTAACCCTCGAAGTCAGGAATG
The DNA here is from genome assembly GCF_036702825.1 of Microcoleus sp. A003_D6. Lineage (NCBI taxonomy): Bacteria > Bacillati > Cyanobacteriota > Cyanophyceae > Oscillatoriales > Microcoleaceae > Microcoleus > Microcoleus sp. A003_D6. The sequence continues at coordinate 53,028 of NZ_JAUBWA010000007.1, forward strand.
GCAAGAGCATTTTATTTGGACGAGAGATGGGATCAAAATTATTGGAGTTACACCAATTGGCCGCGCTACTTGCCATCGCCTTGACATGAACGATGAACGCTATCAAGGAGAGCGATCGATTCAAGAAGCACGCGCTTTGTGGATTAAAGCTGGCTGTCATCCACCACCAGACGATCCCAGAGAACAGCAATAAACTTTTTCCATATTTTTTTGAGGAACATACAAACTTTAGCTATCAAACAGAAGTAGATTCTCAAATCGCAGAAGAACAACAAACAATTAAAAATATTCAAGCAGAACTGATGCAAATGGGCATAGCCCATCACACCTCGGACTTCAAACAAAAACTTCAAAAAAAACAGTAGCAAAACTCGTAAAACTGTCAACTGTCAACTGTCAACTGTTTACCATATCCTCCGCCGCCCGGAGTCTCAATGACAAACACATCCCCCGATCGCATTTCCACACTCGCCGTACTTCCCAATTCCTCAACTTTACCATCAAATCTCTCAACATAATTCCGCCCAACTTTCCCCGCTTCCCCCCCATTCAAACCGCAAGGAGAAATCACCCGTCGCCCCGATAAAATACCAGCAGTCATCGCCTCCCGAAACCGCACTCTGCGCACTGTTCCATTACCGCCGCGATGATATCCATTCCCCCCGCTATTCGCCCTGATTGCAAAACTTTCTAACAACACCGGGAAGCGCCATTCTAATACTTCTGGGTCAGTTAAACGCGAATTAGTCATGTGAGTTTGCACCGCATCCGTACCGTCAAAATCTGCACCAGCACCCGAACCGCCGCAAATTGTTTCATAATATTGATAGCGGTTATTTCCAAAGGTAAAATTATTCATAGTTCCCTGAGAAGCAGCCATCACTCCCAACGCACAATACAAAGCATCCGTAATATTCTGCGATGTTTCCACATTACCTGCAACCACCGCCGCTGGATAGCGAGGATTCAGCATACAGCCTTCGGGATTGATGATTTCCAGAGGTTTCAAACAGCCAGCATTCAGAGGGATATCGTCATCTACCAAGGTGCGGAAAACATACAAAACAGCGGCTTTGCACACCGCAGCGGGAGCATTAAAATTGTTAAATTGTTGAGCAGAAGTGCCAATAAAATCTATTTTTGCACTGCGCGCAGATTTGTCAATTGTAATCGCTACCTTAATTTGTCCGCCACTATCCATCGGATAAGTAAACTCGCCATCTTGCAAAACCTCAATTACCCTGCGTACCGACTCTTCCGCATTGTCTTGTACGAAGCCCATATAAGCTTGCACAGTCTCTAATCCATAATATTCTACCATCTCGATCAGCTCTTCTGCGCCGCGCTTGTTAGCAGCAATTTGTGCTTGCAAATCGGCTATATTTTGAGCGTAATTGCGAACAGGAAAATTCCCCGCTGTCAGAATTTCTAGTAATTCTTTTTCTCTAAAAATTCCCTCGCTTACTAGCTGAAAATTATCTAGCAATACGCCTTCTTCAGCTACTGTTGTACTGTTAGGAGGCATGGAACCGGGAGTAATGCCGCCGATGTCGGCGTGGTGTCCGCGCGAGGCAACATAAAACAAAGGAAGGGAGGAACCATCAGCAAATACTGGAGTAATAACGGTGATATCTGGCAAGTGCGTGCCGCCGTTGTATGGATTGTTAGAAACATAAACATCGCCCGGTTGAATGGCATTGCGTTGTGCTAAAATTAAAGCTTCAACGCTTTCGCTCATCGAACCCAGATGTACGGGAATGTGCGGCGCGTTCGCAACTAATTGCCCGTTTTTGTCGAAAATTGCACAGGAAAAGTCGAGACGTTCTTTGATGTTGACTGAGGAACTTGTGTTTTGCAATGTGACGCCCATTTGTTCCGCGATCGCCCGAAATAAGTTATTAAATATTTCCAGCAAAACCGGATCGGATGTAACCGCAGATAAACGCGAATGAACGCGGATATTATCTGCGTCCATCTGCGTGCATCTGCGGTTCAAAATTAAATCGTTATTTTCGGTGATTTCCCCTTCCCAGCCCGGTTCTATGATATTGGTTCCAGTTGCTTCAACAATCATCGCAGGGCCGCTAATGCAGTCGTGCGATCGCAAATTCTCCCTCTTGTAAACAGGCGTTTCCCGCCACCCGCCAGCAACATACATTTGCACGGTTGAAATTGGTGGCACAGGCAAGATGCCCGTGCCACCAGAGGGGGAAATTGTGGATGCTTCCGGCACATCCGTTCTTTCTACAACTTCCACCGAAACCGCTTCCACAATCAGCGCTTTTTCTGGCATAATAAAACTGTAACGCTGTCGGTGTGCAGCTTCAAATTCCGCCTGCATGACCTCAATATTGTCAGCAAAATTGACCGCCAAAACCGAGTCAGTTCCCTGATATTTTAAGCGCAACTTGCTAACAACTAAAACCTCTGACTCATTCTCTGTGTTCTCTGCGCCTCTGCGGTTCAATTCCCTCTTTCCCTCTGCCTCCAATGCAATTAAAATATGATGCAAATCAGCTAATAATTCTGCATTTAATTGTTGCTCGATCGCCCTTTCGCGCATAGCCCGCACATCAGCCAAACCCATACCGTAAGCGGACAACACACCCGCGTAAGGGTGAATAAATACCCGTTTCATCCCCAAAGCATCGGCGATCGCACAAGCGTGTTGGCCGCCCGCACCGCCGAAACAGCACAATGTATACTCCGAAACATCGTAACCGCGCTGAAGCGAGATTTTTTTGACAGCATTTGCCATCTTTTCCACCGCGATCGCCAAAAAACCCTCCGCCACCTGTTCGGGAGTCTTCTCGCCCCCAATTTCCCCCGCTAACTGCACAAATTTTTGCTTTACTGCGTCAGGGGCGATCGGCAAATCTCCATTCAATCCAAATACTTTCGGGAAAAAATCCGGTTGAATTTTCCCCAACATCACATTGCAATCAGTCACCGTTAACGGGCCGCCTTTGCGATAGCAAGCAGGCCCAGGATTGGCCCCAGCCGACTCCGGCCCGACGCGGTAGCGAGCCCCGTCAAAAAACACAATTGAACCGCCGCCGGCTGCTACAGTGTGAATTGCCATCACGGGCGATCGCAATCTCACCCCAGCAATTTCCGTCTCAAATTCGCGTTCGTATTCGCCGTTAAAATGGGCAACATCTGTCGAAGTTCCGCCCATATCAAAGGTAATAATTTTATCAAAACCTGCATTTTTACTGGTTTGAACTGCACCGACAATTCCCCCAGCAGGGCCGGATAAAATACTGTTTTTTCCTTGGAATTGTGCCGCGTCCACTAAACCGCCGTTCGACTGCATAAACATTAATTTGGGGGATTGGGCATTGGGCATTGGGCATTGGGCATTGGGCATTAATAATCCCTCATCTCGACGATCTACCTCAATTAATTCACTGGTTATTTGTTCGACATAACGCCGCAAAATCGGAGACAAATAAGCATCGACAACCGCAGTATCTCCCCGCGAAACTAATTTCATCAGCGGGCTGACTTCGTGAGATACTGAAATTTGAGTAAAACCAATTTCTTTGGCTATTTTAGCAACTTGTTTTTCGTGTTCCGAGTAGCGGTAGCCGTGCATAAAGACGATCGCACAACTGCGAATTCCCTCATCGTATGCTTGCTGCAAAGAGGGGATAAACTCGGGATTGAGGGCAGTTAACTCCTCACCTTGAGCGCTGTAGCGTTCTGCAACTTCAATAACTCGATCGTACAGCATCTGGGGCAAAACAATGTGACGGGCGAAAATATTCGGGCGGTTTTGATAGCCAATTCTCAGCGCATCGCCGAAACCTTTGGTGATTAACAGAATTGTGCGATCGCCCTTTCGTTCCAGCAAAGCATTTGTCGCCACCGTCGTCCCCATTTTAATCACTTCAATTTCGGCGGCGGGTATTGCTGCGTCGGCGGGAATCCTCAAAATATCGCGAATTCCTTGGACTGCGGCGTCTGTGTATCGTTCCGGGTTTTCCGACAGCAGCTTGTGAAGGACTAATTTACCGTCGGGACTCTTGGCGACAATATCAGTAAAAGTGCCACCGCGATCGATCCAAAATTGCCAGCGAGTGCGATCGTCAAAAACAGCATTCATATCATTATCCATCATAAATGTTAATCAGCCTTTTACGGGCGGGCATCCTGCCCACCCCACAATACAATTTATCTCTTGTGGAACAGGCATCTTGCCTGTTCTCGATCGTAAATGTTAATCAGCCTTTTGCGGGCGGGCATCCTGCCCACCCCACAATACAATTTATCTCTTGTGGAACAGGCATCTTGCCTGTTCTCGATCGAGGTACAAAATGTCAGTTAAAATAAAACTGCTATAAATATCTAATAGCCTCAACCAACCCCCGACAAACACCCGCCAAAAAATCCAAATCCAAAGTCTCAATCCGATCGCTTTCTCGATGATAATGCGGATTTCGCATATTAGCAGTATCAGTCACCATAATAGCCGGATAACCGTTATCCCAAAAAGGAACATGATCGCTGCGGCGAGTATCCGGCACAATTAAACCTCGATTCGGCACTGGCAGCCACTCGCAGGGCTGACCAGATTTGCGAATTTTGCCACTCAAATTAATCAAATCGGGAACCGTCCGCAAAGTGCCAATTAAAGCAATAAAATTGCCACTATTTGGATAAAAATATTTCAAGCCAGCGGGATAGCTTTGAGAATTAGGATTATGGTTGCAATAACCCAACATTTCCAAAGAAATCATTAACCGGATTGACTCTTGCTGTTGCTTGTATTTAGCTGCATGATGACTGCTTCCAAAATAACCGTATTCTTCCATATCGAAAGCGACTAATTGCACTGGATATTTGAGCGGCCCAGATGCGATCGCCCTTGCGAGTTCCAGCAAAACAGCAACACCAGTACCATTATCATCGGCCCCAGGTGTTCCGGGTACAGTATCGTAATGAGCACCAATTACGATCGGCAAATTTTCTTGCTTCCCCCCCTTAGCAAGGGGGGGATTGAGGGGGGGTAAATCCAAAATCAAATTGTGATGAATTCGACCGCGCACCGAAAAATCGTCGATTTCTACAGTTCCCCACTGTCCCAATTGTTCGCGGATGTATTGCTGGGCATAAAAATGCCCTTCGGATGCGAGGTATGGGTTGCGATCGCGTACAATTTGAATCAGATGGCTGTGCAGGCGTTCCTTGAGATCCATGCAGTCTGCTACACAATGAGTACAATCAAATTATATTCTGTTTAATCTTGGAAATTATAGGAATACCAGCAAAATGCCCTACAGCGATTTTAGTTTAGAAAAAGTCAAGCGAACCTTTCAACTAACTACTTCAGAAACAGTCGATTTATTTGGAAATGTACCCGACTTAGAATGCAGCGTCCTCTTGACAGAAGTTCTACGTTATAATGTACCTTTAGCCCTTGCCAGCAACAGCGAAAAAGCTCGCTCGGAAATGATTATTTCCCCCATTATAATCGACCTCAGAAGACAGTTGAAAGAACGAATTAACTTATTTTCTGGAATAGAGTTTGACGTGGATAGCGAAAAGGGATTAAATGGGATTTGCGATTTTATTATCAGCAATTCACCTGAAATACTATTTGTCAGCGCTCCCGTAATTACCCTCGTGGAAGCAAAAAAAGAAAATATCACTGCTGGCTTGGGACAATGCGTCGCGGAAATGTTAGCAGCTAGGATATTTAATGAACGTGCAGGTAATGAAGTTTCAACAATTTACGGGGCGGTGACAACTGGGAGTATTTGGAAATTCATGAAGTTAGACGGAAGTGTAATTAGTATCGATCTGACTGAATATTACCTCAAAGATGTGAATAAAATTTTGGGGATTTTAGCAATGGGGGCTGTCTCGCAACCAATTGACGTTTGATTGCGATCGGCCGTAAAATTAAGTCATATTAAACAAACACAAGTATAAATCTAGAAAATCATGCTAAAAGAAGTTAGAATAGAAAATTACAAATCGATTCAAAAGCTGAAGCTGGAGTTAGGACGAGTAACTGTTTTGATCGGCGAAAATGGCTGCGGCAAGAGTAATATCCTAGAGGCGATCGCCCTTGCTTCTGCGGCTGCTAATGATAAACTGGATAATGAGTTTCTTGCTGCACGGGGGATTCGGGTGACAGAACCTCGATTTATGCGATCGGCTTTTGAAAAGGAAAATTTAGATAAAGATATCAGCATTGAATTAAGACAGAATAATAAAAAACAATTTAGTTGTATTTTACAAAATGATAATTCTCCCTATTCTCAGTGGATTAGTAAAAACTTTTTGGTCAATACTGAAACCTCTCTAAAGGAGGCTGTCATGCTAGTCATTCAAAAACATGGGGGAATAGACAAATTTACATCTGTTTTAGAAGAAAAGACAGAGTTGTCAGAACAAGAATGGTTAAATTTCAAAAAGGATGCCGAATCATTCATTCCAATACTTGACTTAAATAAATTTATCATTTACTCTCCTGAAAATCTAGCCTTAAGGACGTTTGAAAAAGAAGGGCAAATTCAACCGTTAGGTATTAATGGTGAAGGCTTGTTTAAACTTATAAGCTTTTTAAGCTTCGATAAAAATCAAGACAAACTTAATCAAATCAAAAAAAAGTTGCAATTGATAGATTGGTTTAAAGATTTTGAAATTCCTCAGAATTTAGCAGCGATGCAAACTTCTCTCCAAATCACAGATAGATACTTAGATACAGATTTAAGTTACTTTGACCAAAGAAGTTCTAATGAAGGCTTTTTATTCTTGCTTTTTTACTTTACCTTGTTCATCAGCGATCTCACACCTAATTTTTTTGCAATTGATAACATTGACGCTTCCCTCAATCCTCGATTGTGTCGCCGATTAATCGAAGAATTAGTCGAACTCGCAAAAAACAATGATAAACAAGTCATCTTGACAACTCACAACCCAGCAGTGTTGGATGGTTTGGATTTAGATGATGACGAACAGCGGCTGTTTGTGATTTCCCGCAACCAATTAGGTTATACTAAAGTCAGACGTATTCTCAACCCCGAACCTTTGGATGGACAAGAACCTGTAGATTTATCAGAGGCATTTTTGAGAGGCTATATCGGCGGACTTCCTAAAAATTTTTAATATGATTAGTTTTGGATTGATTACAGAGGGACTTACTGACCAAATTGTAATTGAGAATATTTTAGCTGGATATTTTAATAGTCCAAATATAGAGGTAACACCTCTTCAGCCAAAAAGAAATAAAGACAATCAGAATAAGTCCCAATACGGCGGCTGGACTCTAGTGTTTGATTATTGTCATTCAAAAAAGTTTCAAGAATCATTTCGCTTTCTTGACTATATCATTATTCAAATAGATACTGATGTTTCAGAAGATTATAATATCGCCCACCAAGATGAAAATGGTGAGTTTACTCCTCAGCAGTTGATTGCCAAAGTTATTGAGAAATTTATAGACGGGATTGGTGAGGATTTTTACAACACCAATCAACAGAAGATAATTTTTGCAATATCTGTACACTCTATTGAGTGTTGGTTGCTCCCACTATATTATACAGATAAACAGAAAAAAGCTAAATGCAAAAACTGTCTTAATACGTTAAATGATGAGCTTTCCAAGCAACACAATTTTACAATTGACAAGAATCGTAAAAATCCTGAATATTATCGATATATTGCAAAACAATATGGCAAGCATAAAGTTTTAATGAAGCATTACCAAGATAATCCTAGTCTGAAATTTTTTATAGAAGAGATTGAGAGTAGAAATATTCAAATTATTGAAGAGGATGACTGGTAACGATCCAGATTTTCATGTCGTATAATAGAGACAAAACTTAGGAGATTACTATGCAGGCATACAAACTGAGAGGTAAAATCGATGCAACTGGCAACTTGGTAGTTTTGGAATCCGTAGATATGCCACCCGGAGATGTCGAAATCATCGTTTGGCCAGTGCCTGATGCGGTTACACTAGCTAGCAAGTCGAAAAGTGCGATACCTGAGACACCTCAGACAAACTTTAAAACGAAGGTGAGAGCATTTCAAGCTTTGTTTGAGCGAGATGCTGTACCCGAACCGCTAGATTTTGACAATCCCGACAAACAAGCAAAATGGGAATATTTGAAGGAGAAACATAACTTGTGAAAGTCCTCATAGACACCAATGTGATAGTAGATGTTGCGCTTGAGCGAGAACCTTTCTATGCTCAGAGCGATCGCATTTTAACTTTTGTTGAAGAAGCACAAATTCAAGGCTATGTTTCAGCCTCAACTTTTAGCGACCTTTTTTATATTATTCGTAGAGACAAAGGCCGCGATTGGACACTGGAGTTTTTGCGGCAGTTAGCCACATTTTGTCAAGTAGCAACAGTAGATAACTCTGTTATTTCCATTGCATTAACTTGCCATTTTAAGGATTTTGAAGATGCGATTCAGTACAGCACTGCTGTCATCAATCTAATTGATGCCATTGTCACCCGCAACCCGCGAGATTTTCCGGTTACTACTCCTAGGATTGTAACTCCAAATCTGTTAATTCAAGAATTAACTAATTCTCCCTAAATTTCTCAAAGCGCTAAACTTCTGATTCGAGTTCGCTAACCCGCAACTGCACGGGTAATTCTACAGAATTCAACTCAGACGACTCTAACAATCCTGTTGCTTCAACTTCTGCACTCGCTTCACCGTGCCGCACTTTTCGCAATTTCTCACCCAAAGTATCCCGCTGATTAATCAAATAAATACTCACCAAAGTCAGCCCAACTCCCATCGATTGCAGCGGATTGAGGACTTCGCCCAACAACAAATTGCCGAATAGCAAAGCAAATACAGGCGTAAGAAAGGTAAGAGAACTTAAACTCGTAAGACTGCCACTTGAAGCAAAATAAAAGAATAAACCGTAGGCGATCGCACTTCCAAACACAGTAGAATAACCTAACGCCATCCAGCCGGAAAAATCGATATTCACAAACTGTTCGGACTCAGTTGCAGCCGAAATTGCCAACAGCGGCAAACCGCCCAAAATCATGTGCCAACCAGTCGCCACCACCGGGTCAACATAACGGCAAACCCAGCGCACCAAAACCGTACCCACAGCCATCGACAAAGCCGCCAACAGCATCAACCATTCCCCACCCTGAAACAACTGTTCGATACCCCCAGAAACCTGCGCGTTTTCAGGATGAAAAAGCCCCAAAATCCAGCCATCCGGCAACCCAATTAAACTGATGCCGACAACGCCAATAACTAATCCCAACCAGCCCCAAAAACCAATTTTTTCTTGAAACAGCCACAAACACAAAATCGCCACAGCTAGCGGTTGAGAATCAATCATCACCGAACCCAAACCCGCACCGGTTCTGGTCAAACCTTCAGCTAAAAAGCCTTGAAATAAAGTACCGTCAACTAAAGCAAACAGCGAAATCCACAGCCAAGCTTTCCAACCCTGCGGCTGCTGTTTGCCCATCAGTGCCGCCGCCAGCAGCACCAACACGCCCGCAGGTACTAAACGCACGAATGCCACAAACAGCGGCGTTGTGTGCGGCATCACCCCTTTCATCGCTACCATCGCGGTTCCCCACAGGAAAAACGGCGCAATTAGCAACAGCGGGGCAAAAGGCAGTTTAGAATCGGTAAGTTTTAGCTGCATGGCGGAGACTCCAAATAATTGATGAGATTGGCTCTCAGGAGAATGATGTAGATTTGTTAAGCAATTTTTACAATTATATATTGGTGTGGAGTTAAGTGCGATCGCACGGGCAATCTAGAACAGGCAAGATGCCTGTTCCACAATCCAGAATTTTCTTGTGGAACAGGCATCTTGCCTGTTGCGGGCATTATGAACAGGCAAGATGCCTGTTCCACAATCCAGAATTTTCTTGTGGAACAGGCATCTTGCCTGTTGCTGCCATTATGAACAGGCAAGATGCCCGTTCCACAATCCAGAATTTTCTTGTGCAACAGGCATCTTGCCTGTTGCGAACAATCTGGAACGGGCAAGATGCCCGTTCCACAATCAAGCAATTTCTTGTGGAACAGGCATCTTGCCTGTTCCTAAAGGGCACAACATCTACCCCGATGAATAAGGCACACTAGAAGTTAGCTACAAAAATCCGTAACATTGCCCGAAAACTGCCCATGATTTGGCCATTCAAGCCCCGCTACCGCAAACAAATCGCCCGTATCGAAATCACCGGAGCCATTGCCGGAGAAACCCGCAAACGAGTCTTAGAAGCTCTCAAAACTGTTGAAGAACGCAAATTTCCCGCCTTGCTGCTGCGGATAGACAGCCCCGGCGGCACTGTCGGCGATTCCCAGGAAATTTACAGCGCGCTGAAGCGTTTGCGCGAAAAAGTCAAAATTGTTGCCAGTTTTGGCAATATTTCAGCTTCTGGCGGAGTTTACATCGGCATGGGAGCCGAGCATATCGTTGCCAATCCCGGTACAATTACCGGCAGCATTGGCGTGATTATCCGGGGCAACAATTTAGAACGGCTGTTAGAAAAAGTAGGCGTTTCTTTTCAGGTGATTAAATCTGGGCCGTATAAAGATATCTTGGCATTCGATCGCGAATTGACCGATCCTGAACAGCAAATTCTGCAAGACTTGATCGACACCAGCTACCAGCAATTCGTGGAAACCGTCGCTGAAGCCCGAAAATTGGCAGTGGAAAACGTGAAAAGTTTTGCCGACGGTCGGGTTTTTACGGGTCAGCAAGCCTTAGAATTGGGTTTGGTCGATCGACTCGGAACAGAAGAGGACGCCCGTCGCCTTGCCGCTGAACTCGCAGGCCTCGACCCAGAAAAAACCGAGTGCTGCACTCTGGAAAAAGCAAAACCTTTCCTAAATCGCGTCTTGGGGAGTAGTCTGGATACATCGGGGCTTTCAGCTTACACAAAATGGCTGGAATTCGAGCTGTCTGCTAGCGGTTTGCCGCTGTGGATGTATCGCCCGTGATTGAATAGTCAGTTGGCAGTTGGCAGTTGGCAGTTGGCAGTTGGCAGTTGGCAGTTGGTAATTGCCAACTAATAACTAGCAACTAACAACTAACAACTAATAACTAGCAACTAACAACTAGCAACTGACAACTAGCAACTGACAACTAAAAAATGGAGAAAAATTTCGTGGAGTGGCAAGTGCGGGGAATTCGTGGGGCAACTACTGCTAGCGATAATTCGGTGGCAGCAATTCGAGAAGCGGTGAAAGAACTATTAGATGAATTAGAAGCAAAAAATGATATAAATCCAGAATTAATTATTAGTGCTACGTTTTCTGCTACTCGCGATTTAGATGCTGTCTTTCCGGCTGCGATCGCCCGCGAACGTCCTCACTGGTGTAATGTTCCTTTGTTGGATGTACAGCAAATGCACGTTGAGGGTGCTTTGGAACGCTGCATTCGGTTTTTAATTCACGTCAATTGGCCGGCACAGGTTGAAATTTATCATCCTTATTTGCGGGGAGCTCAAAATTTGCGGCCGGATTGGAATTTAGCGGTGGCTGTGGCTGGGGAAAAATAATAGATTCACTTTGGGCTTGATTTAAAAATAAACCCATCATTACAGGTGGGTTTATTTTTTACGGGATTTGATACAGTACAAAACCTGCCCTGGGGATATATGGTTAAAAGCTTTTATTAGAAAAAAACCCGGCTTCTCAATGAAACCGGGTTTTTATCAATCAGATGCTTTTTTGTGATGCAACCTAATCCCTAAAAAGATGTCATATATAAAACTCCAAAAGTCCTTTTTACCTTCCAATATTCCCAAAGTTTGAGGAGAACCCTTTTCATCTAACAGCGGCTTGACAGCTTCGTAAGCAGGCTTGTAATTATACCAAGGAATTGAAGGCCACAAATGATGGATCAGGTGATAGTTCTGCCCCAAAATTAAGATATTCAGAATTGGACTCGGATATACTCTGGCATTTTTCCAGCGATCGCGATCGTGAAACGGACGGTGCGGCAAATAATCAAAAAATAATCCCAACGCCAACCCCACCACCAAAGCCGGAGAAAACCAAAAATTCAGCACGTAACCTAAATGGTCGTATTGAATCGAGATATACACGATCGCTACCACAAACAAGCGGCTGAAAAACCACTCCCAAAGTTCATTTTTTCGCCATAGTTGGCGCTTAAAAAAGAAAATCTCGTGGTAAAAAAACCTCGCAGCAATCAGCCACAGAGGCCCACCAGTCGAAACATAATGGTCTGGATCGTTATCGGGATCGTTAACGTGGGCGTGATGCTGCATATGTACCCGCGTAAACACTGGAAAAGCAAAACCCAACATCAGCGCGCTACCGTGTCCCAAAATAGCGTTAATTGTGCGATCGCGGTGCGCTGCATTGTGAGACGCATCGTGAATCACTGTCCCCGCCATGTGCAAAGCCAACACGTTCAATAAAAAACAGCACCATTGGGGCCATTCCCAAAACCAGAAACCCAAGTAAGAAATCACGATAATCGCTACTGCACTCAAAAACAGCAGCAGTGTCGGATTGAAGTCACCGGGAGGACTGAGAAACTCTCTAGGCACTGTCAGCGGCCGTCCTGCCTCCGACATCTTTGTTAAGACTCCTTAATATTTCACACTTGCGTAGTATAAGATACAAGCCTCTCCATAGTAAAGTTTTGTCAAATAAGTGTATCTAATCTCGATCGCCCCTTCTGTACACAAACATAAAAGTATTGTTGCTTGGCAAGGATCGTCCGATGCTACCGGATTTGATATTACAGTCAAAGCGCGATCGAATTCTTGTGGGTAAGCATCGGAACCCGCCCTCAACATACAAAGTCAAATCCACAACAGCTTACCGATGTTAGATTCGCACAACGCTCTTGGGAAACCAACAAAAATAAATGGGTATATTTGTATATTTGTCAAGCCCTAAATCTAAAGTTATTTTGAAGAAAAGCCGAACGAAAAGAAAAGATTATCGATCGGTAATAAAGTCAGATATTCTAGAGAATGGTCAATGCCCGCTGTAACGGACGATCGACAAACTTTTAAGAATTAAGACGTGCGTCATTACTTGTGGTAATGAATAGCAAAAACTTAGCCGAAATTTAAACAATAAATCCTCCAGCCACCCCATCTCAATTCATGCAACTGCCAAAAGCCCTACGCCGGACTAAAATCGTCGCCACCATTGGCCCAGCCACTTCCGATCCACAAGTGCTGCGCCAGCTCATAGAAGCCGGTGCGACAACTTTGCGCCTCAACTTTTCCCACGGAACAGAAGAAGACCACCAGCGCAGCATTCGCTTGATCCGGCAAACATCCTTTGAACTCAACCAGCCGGTCGCCATCCTCCAAGACCTCCAAGGCCCGAAAATTCGTTTAGGGCGCTTTGAGACAGGCTCTATAGTTGTCAAAAACGGCGATCCTTTCATTCTCACCAGCCGCCAGGTTCCCGGCACCGAACTCATTTCTTCCGTCACCTACGACCCCCTAGCAGACGAAGTTCCAGAGGGAGCAGTGATTCTGCTAGACGACGGAAAAGTGGAAATGCGCGTCGAAAAAGTAGACCGCACTTCGCGGGAATTGTACTGCCGCGTCGTAGTCGGCGGGCCGCTTTCCAACAACAAAGGCGTGAATTTTCCGGGAGTGTACCTGTCAATTAAGGCGCTCACAGATAAAGACCGCAAAGATTTAATGTTCGGTCTCGACCAGGGTGTGGATTGGGTAGCGCTGAGCTTTGTGCGGAATCCCCAGGATATGCTCGAAATTAAAGAACTGATAGCCAGTGCGGGCAAGCAAGTACCGGTGATTGCCAAGATCGAAAAGCACGAGGCGATCGAACAAATGGAGGAAATTCTGGCCCTTTGCAACGGCGTGATGGTCGCCCGCGGCGATTTGGGAGTGGAACTGCCCGCCGAAGACGTGCCGATTTTACAAAAACGGCTGATTGCTACCTCCAACCGCATGGGGATTCCGGTAATTACCGCTACCCAGATGCTCGACAGCATGGTCAACAATCCCCGTCCCACCCGCGCCGAGATTTCCGACGTGGCGAACGCGATTCTCGACGGAACTGATGCGGTGATGCTCTCGAATGAAACGGCTGTCGGCAAGTTCCCCGTCGAAGCGGTGGCGACGATGGCGAGAATTGCGGTGCGGATGGAGAGGGAAGGAATTAAGCGCAATATTAGAAATGTAGAAGATGTAGGTCGATCGATCCCCAACGGCATCAGCCAAGCAGTCAGCCAAATCTCCGAACAGTTGAACGCGGCCGCCATCATGACGCTGACCAAAACCGGCTCTACAGCGCGCAATGTCTCCAAGTTCCGACCAAAAACTCCGATTTTGGCAGTTACTCCCCACGTAGACGTAGCCCGACAACTGCAATTAGTATGGGGAGTCAAACCCTTGCTGGTGCTCGATTTGCCCTCCACAGGCCAGACATTTCAATCTGCAATGACTGTCGCCCAGGAAAAAGAGTTACTCTGCGACGGAGATTTAGTGGTGATGACCGCCGGTACTCTGCAAGGGGTTGCCGGATCGACGGATTTGATCAAAGTTGAGGTAGTGACAGCGGTTTTAGGCAAAGGCACCGGTGTCGGTTTGGGATCGGTGAGCGGCATGGCCAGGGTTGCTCGCACTGCTGCGGATGTGTCGAATTTCCGCGCTGGAGACATTTTGGTAGTGGAGCGCACCAGCGCCGATTTTGTGGAGATGATTCGGAAAGCAGCAGGTGTGGTGACGGAGGAGGAAAGTTTGACTTCTCACGCCGCGATTATCGGTTTGCGCTTGGGCGTGCCGGTGATGGTGGGCGTGGACAATGCGATGCGGGTGATTCGGGACGGAACTATGCTGACGCTGGATATGCAGCGGGGTTTAGTTTATTCCGGGGCCAGAGGCGGCTCAACTGACATGGAAGTGGCTGTTTAACTGTTGGTAAGCTAGGAGTTGTGGAGTTGTGAATTTAATTCTACAACTCCTAGCTTTTTTTGCTTAGGCTGTGCTATAATTCAAAATTGTCTGTGCCGATGTAGCTCAGTGGTAGAGTAATCGATTCGTAATCGATCGGTCGCGGGTTCAAATCCCGCCATCGGCTTTGGGGTTTGTCGAGTGTCAAATTATTTGTCTGCGTTGACAGATTGTTGTACGTATTGACAAATTAATACGATCGCTCAGCTTGGGCTGAGGGGAAGTTTGTTGTGCCGGTGTGGTTATATGTGATTTATGGGCGATCGCGTGAGAGAGTAAAGGAGTAGGGTGCGATCGCATGGTGATTAGCTTTCACTTTTATCGAGATATCTATCAATCCGTAATTTGAAAAAAATCCTTAGATGCAAGTTCTGCTAATTGGGCACGTAAATCCTTGCGAATATTCTTCTTTTGCCTGTTAGTTAATTCATTAGGGGCTGATTCCTCATCAAGCCCTGTGATACCAGAATGACCATCAGCACCAGGGCAATAATCTCTAACACACTTGCCATCGATTTCTTGAAACAGGTAAACCCAGATAACATTTAACAGGTTAGGATAGACACATTCCCCAGAGTTAGCTTGAATTTGACAGATTTCATTAACTTTAAGGCGAAGAACTAATCTCCGAGGCGAGTTTGGCGGAAGGAATCCGTAAGCTTGTTCAGGTGTTGTAAGAGAGTCAACCCAAACGCTTAGGTGGGGTGGATCAGAGTTTTTATCCTTTGTTGACAGAGTAAATTCATCTTCCAATTGTATCGCTAAGATATTACCCTTTTCTGTAAAATCTTTGGGTGGTCGAGCAAGTCGAAGGACGCAGCAAACATCTGCGACTGGGGTTAAATTAGCTCCAGCCGAGTTTCTTTTCAAGAACTTACTCAATAAAGAACGAAGCTTTGTCCAATATATCAGTCGAAAAACCCTGTTCAAGTGTAGTATCTTCTCCCCAAACCTCTCCCGTGTTTCTATTACGATAGAAAAATTCTATTTCACCAGTCGCAAAGATTTCGCACTCTAAGTAGTGTTCCGATTCTGACCATGTGTACATGAAATTATCTTTGGAACCTGGACAAGCATCTGGCACTTCCAAGCATCGCCCTTTGGCTTCAAACAGACTTTTGAGTGCTTTCCACACCGACCAGGATAGATTGAGAACTCTTTCTGAAAAGTTTGCATCTCTTGCCTCTGTCACCTCATTTTTTAGTGAATCAAGATATAATCGAAGCCCCTGGCATCTTTGTCCCTGATGATTTCTAGCATCAATCTTTTTATGAATACGGGGCAAATTATTTGATAAATCACTGATCGGAGGTGATAAAAATCTACCCCGTCGTTCTTGTGGATCAGTTTTGATCAAATTAGCTTGATGCCCAACAGGTGGAGCCAAATTGTACACAGCTATTTCCTGGCGGGAATCTCTGACTTTCTCCTCATCAATATGCTTAAGTAGGTCCGCATAAATTCTCGAACCAATATCTAGCTGTATAGGAAGATCAAGCCGATCATATTTACTACCTTCAGCATTTCCATAATCAGCCGATATCTGTGCTGGGGAACGAATTGGTTTAACCATTCGGACAGAAGTAGCAGGATACTTTTTTTTCTGATTGGTCAATGGGTTTATTAAGAGAGTTGCTTGCTCTTCTCGTTCTGGTTTTTCCAATAGAGATGTAATTATAGTCATAACTTCACCCTCTCCGCTTCCAAACATTTGTCTGGATTCTTTGATCGGTTAAATCCGCAAATGCCTGTACAATCCATTCATGTGCCTCGTCAAACCAACTTTGCATCGAATCCAGGGAAGTATAACCGCCAATTCCACGCACAGTTAATTCAAATAAAAGAGTTGGATGGTTGTTAAAAACTACATTTCTGATCGATATATGCAATCTGCCAAATTCTTCCGGCAAGTCAAAAATTGTATCCCAATCAATACCTTGAGGTTTTGGAAGAAATCTAGCTAGACCTGTTTGCCATTTAAAGTCAGGGAAAATTTTACCTATATCCTCAAGAGTTTCCCATGCTTCTCCTTGTGAAATTTGATTAACATAACTTAGTTCATATTGATGAATCTGAATTTTACCCAAATCAGCCTCTTCTATAAATAAATTAAAGCGGTTTAAATGATCTTGAAACGCTTTAATAAGACTTTCATATCTGGGATACTCACTATCTAAACTAATTTTTCTCCAGTTATGAATCAGTCGGTCGCGTTGAATTTGGATAACCCTCGTTTCATCAGAACTAATGAACCATACCCTTGGCAAAGGAGGAATATCACTCATTTGCAGTTGAGCTTCAATAATTTGATTATTGAAAACTTCCACCTTTGGTGCTAGTGGGGCAACGTCGTTGCAAAAGGGGTAGTCAGGTTGAAACCTCAGCCATAATAAGCCAATATGGGGACTAAGTAAAGCTTCGATAGAGTCAAACAGAACACTACAAACCACCTCACTAACGGGTGGTTGGTCATAAGATGGCAATTGTTTGGTGTTGACGCTGACTGTCACGCTGTACTCCTCTACTTACCCGAACAAACTACTTTATAGATTTATACTTTAATATTAAGTGTAACTCAGAATGAACCTGGTTACTCGATCATTAAGAAAACTTTGATTCTGATCTGGATATTTTTATCGATACAATCGCCTTCCACCCTCACCACATACCGCATACCGCGCGCGATCGCCTCCAACGGCTCTCCAGACGGAAACAGGTTCAAATAAAACTTTTCCCAACGAGCGATCGCACCTCCCAACCCAGTCGGCGTTAACTCACTCGCCCGCCGAAACCGCCCCAAAACAGGACTTGCATTCCTCACTACAAACCCCACATCGTATTAGTTCGGAGGCCGCGGGATGCGAAAACTCAGGGGACTGAGGATTTGATTGAGAGTTCGCAGTTGTTCCGCAGTACCCAAACAAATCAGCGTATCTCCTCCTTCGATCGCAGTTTCTCCGGTAGGCCCCACAATCAAAGTCCCGCCAGCGCGTCGAATCGCTACAATTAACGCCCCCGATTGCGATCGCAACTTGGCATCTCTCAAAGTTTCCCCAACGTAGACACAACTATTGGGATCGATCAAAAATTCCTCCATGTAAAAAGAACTTTCTGTTCCCGTCAAAACACCGTCTAAAAAATCCATAACTTGAGGCCGCAAAGCCGCCGCCGCCATGCGTTTTCCCCCGGTAATGTAGGGGGATACGACGGCATCGGCGCCGCCCCGCTGCAACTTCTTTACAGCTTCTTCTGTGGTGGCGCGGGCGATCGCCCGTACCTTCGGATTCAGAGTTTTCGCCGACATGACAGTGTATAAATTCTCGGCATCCGAAGGCAAAGCTGCTACTATGCAAATTGCGCGATCGATCCCCACACTCAGCAATATTTCATCGAGTGTCGCGTCTCCTTGCACAGCCGTGTACCCCAGCGCCAAAGCTGCCTCAACCGACTGTACCGCCGAATCTATCACCACAAAAGAGATATATTCCGCCTGAAATTCCAAGGCAATTTGGCGGCCCGTGCGCCCAAAACCGCAGAGAATGTAATGCCCGATCAAAGAATCTACCAATCGCCGCTGCTGCCTAATTCTTGCTCCTTCTTGAAAATATCCTTCAATCAGCGCTTCTGTAAAGCGGTTGACGATGAAACCAATCACAATCACGCCCATCAAAATCAGGCATATCGTAAACATTCGCCCGCGTTGGCCGAGGGGCTGAAGTTCACCGTAGCCCACAGTTGCTAGGGTAAATACTGTCATGTAAGCGGCATCTAGCAAAGACCATTTTTCCACCTGCCAATACCAGAGAGTACCCGTGCATAAAATGCCGCCAAGGGCGATGACTCCGTTTCTTAAGTCTTTTTGCAGGCGCTGATACTTTTGTTCTAGAGTTGAATACACCGATCGGGCTGACCTATTACCTATTAGCTGCTACCAAATTTAAGCATATCAAGACTGACGCAAAAACCCGCTTCATTGCAGTAAATCTAAAATCTAAAATCTAAAATCTAAAATCTAAAATCGATTGACTGAGTTTCAATCCCGTCGCAGAGGTGGCGATTGCTGGGATTTGCGATCGGCTTTGTCTGAAAATAATTGCGGGCGACATTGCAGCCCTGCACCAGCAAATCGTCAAGATTAAGATTCCACAGCATCACCGTACCGTCAGCACTAGCACTTGCGATCGCCTTGCCGTCTGGACTAAAACTCGCACTCCAAACAGCATCCTTGTTACCTTTTAAAGTTTTGAGCAATGTACCGTCAATGTTCCACAGCCTCAACATTTTGTCTGTGCTTGCAGATAGCAACATTTGACTGTCGGGACTAAAGCTGATATTTGTCAATCCACTTGTATGTTTTAAAATACTTAGCGGTGTGCCGTCTTGGCTCCAAATTCTCGCAGTTCCCGCAGCACTTGCAGCCGCCAGCATTGCTCCGTCTGGACTGAAAGTTACACTCATAATTTGATCGCGTTCAATCTGTAAGCTTCGGAGCAATTGGATATCGGTGCTTGCTTCGATGGACTGCTGTTTTTGCAACTTTTCCATAACCTTTGTCAAACTCCAAAGTTTAACAGTACCATCAGTGCCAGCCGCAGCAATTATCTGACCGTCTGGGCTAAAAGTCGCGCTGGTTATCCAACCTCGCTCCACGTTAAAACTTGACAATTCTTCACCGTTAATTTTCCAGAGTTTAACAGTTCCATCGGCACTTGCTGAAACAATAATTTTACCATCTGGACTCAAACAGACGCTTGTTATTTGACTGCGGTGTCCTTTTAAATCATGAATAAATTTGCCATCTTTTTGCCAAATCTTGATAGTTTTGTCGTCGCTGGCAGAGACAATTATCTGACCGCTAGCATTGAAAATTGCCCTTCTAATTTTATCAGTATGCCCTGTCAATGTTGCTTGCAAAGTTCCATTAGTTTGCCAAAGTTTGATATAATTATCATCGGTAGCCGTCACAATCGTTTGACTGTCAGGACTGAAACTCGCGAAAGCAAGGCTACTGGCTTGACTCTGGAAGCGGCGGCGTTCCCGGAAGCTGTAAACTGCCTGTTCGAGGGCGATCGCCACTCGCATCTGAATATCTGAACTCACTCCGAGCGATCGCTTGATTTCTGTAACAGCTCTGATGCTTTCTAGGAGTGCTTCCTCTTTTTTATCGGCAGCCAAGAGCGTTTCTGATAGCAAACTGAGAGTGAGAATTTTGTGGTTTCTTTCTTCGATTGATGGTTTAATCCAAAAGGCTGCTATCAAAATTAATATCAGTATTCCTGCTGCTACTGTAACTGTTTGCACTCTCAGTTGTTGCTCGCGCCAAAGTTTAATTGCAATCACTTTTTTCTGCTTTTGTGCTTCGCTTAGTTCCTCTAGTAACTTTTTTTCGCGGCGCAGTTGTTCTATTTCAGCTTGATGCTGTTTTTCTTGACAGCGGAACTTGGCAAATTCCGCTTCTTGACTCGCATTTAAAAATTGATAATCTTGGGTACTCAAGCTTTTATTTGCCGCCCACTTTCGGGCTTCTTCCAGTGCTTGACCGCGCAACAAGCGAGATTCGTCTTGACAATTTGTAGCTATCCATGCAGTTAGAGATTCGGCATAGGGGCGCAAGTCGCCGAGTGCTTTTTCTACCCAGTTATGGTTGAAGATAGCTGCGTAAATGCGGTTGGAGACGGTTAATTTTCCGGCTCGTTTTACTACTAATCCGCTCAGCCGCAATTCTGTTTGTTCGGGAGTATCATCCGCCCAGATTTCTCCTACCAGGGCGGGCACGGGGGTACCGCCCCTACAATCGGGGGGTTCTGAAAGTGGCAATATTTTTTGGTATAGTCCTAATAACCTACTGGCGCGGTGCGGACTTCGGAGAAGGCGATCGCGAATTGTTTTGATGTGTACAGGTTCATCGGATGATTCCCAATTATCAATAATATGAGTTTGCACTATCTCGCTAATTAATAATTGATTAGTAGTAAAAATTTCAGTTTTGCTTTCATCCGTTGAGTCTGATATAATAGAAGCCGAAGGTAAGCTTTTTACATGGTTCAAAATCAGCTTGCAAAGCTTTTGAGTCAGAAATGGCTGCCCTCCAGTCCAGTCCAAAATCTCTTTTAAAACCTCTTGAGGATTGCCTACTTGTCCCTCAAATCCCTTTGCTAAAGGCAGAGCTTCCTCTAAGTTAAAACCGTGCAATTCAATAGCTAAACCGATATTAAAGGGCGTGCGAGTTGCATCGCTAATTAAATCCGATGGCGTAGCTACTCCCAACAAAGCAAATGTAATGCGCTGGTATTCTGAATTGTGAGCGCGTTTATTGTAGCAACATCTAATTAATGCAAAGAAATCGTCTAGCGGTTCTTGGAAACTGAGAACACTATCAATTTCATCAATAAAAATGACCAGGTTTTGAGAAATTTTGACCAACAGCAATTCTTCAATTAACTCTCCTAAGCGCTGCACCGGCGGCATCAACTCTCTCTCCCGCCACCAAGTCATAAACTCGACTGGGTTAAACAGGTTGAAACTGCACAAGATTTTGTAAGCGACGCCGCCGTACCACTTATCTAGAGAGACTTGCTGGTTGCCAATGTCCGAAAGGTCGATCGTAGCACAAGCAATGCCATCAGCCGAGAGTTTTTGTACAGTTCGCACCAGCAAACTAGATTTTCCCATTTGTCGGGAATTGAGCACGTAACAAAACTCTCCGGCTTTGAGGGCTTGATAAAGTTCCGAGTCAGCTTGTCGCACTACATAAGTAGGTGCATTTTGCGGGAGACTGCCGCCGATTTGATAGTGGTAATCGACTGTCATTATTTTGCCTTTAGCTGGACTATATTTTCAAATCTTTTGTGCCTTTAGCACAAGCAACTTTGCCACTTTGATAAATTGGTTCGGCTGGTTTAAGTGTACCAGGAGAATCAGCTTCGCACAAGATCGATGCTGTTGTGATTTTATCTTTAGCAGCCTTGGTATCGACTTTTTTCGCAGGAAGTACAAAAACAGCGCCGATATAACTTTTTAGTTTGGATTCCTGGGATACTCCATAACTAAATGTTGCTTGCTTGGTGGTGCTAATTGAATATTTGTAGTTTTTTGTTTCAGTTTTAATGCCAAGGTTCAATGCTTCAACTGAATTAGAAAAACTACCTTTTTTGGCAAATTGGACTTGTTGAGCTTTGTCGATCGCTCTAATATACTGTTTTGCTTCAGTTTGCTTTGCTTTTGTGTTGCTGGTCAATAATTCGGGAAGAATTAAAATACCAATTGTTGAGAGAAGAACTATCAAAATAACTAAACATCCACAACCAGCATTAATAGGTAAATTGCTATCTGAATTATAACTTTGTTGACTCATGGTATTTTATCCTCTGTGTTTGTAGTAAGGACTTTAGTCCTGAAAAGCTTAATTAAATTCAGGGAGGCTCTTCCTCTGAATCTGCATTCCCAGGAAGAGCCTGGGAACGAGGAGAATCATCTCTAAGCTCGCATTTTTGGTGTATCTTTCCGGTCAATGGATGTCGGCTGAATCACTTTACTGCCGATCGCAAAATCGCGCAATTCCACTCTCGTAAACTTCACACCCCAAGGATCTGTCGTTGTATCCAACTCCTGCACTAAAGCATTATTGATTTGATTGCGAGCCGTGTAAAGCTCCTCTACAGCTAATGTCGCAATGTGAGTCCGAATTGAAAGAATCAGCATATTTAACATCGCTTCCTTGAGATTCTGCACCTTGTAGGAAGCTTTTTCTAAGTCAATTATGCGCCAGTAAACAATAAAATCAACGGTGACGGCAACGCGATCGCGCGTCGTGCATTCTTGCGGTGGCAGTCTTAAAATTTGCTCGCGCAGAGTTTGTTTATAGGCCACTGTTTCGACAAAGGGAATCAAAAATGTCAAACCAGGTTCGAGTTTCTTGCGATCGTACTTTCCAAAAATCTCAACTAAAGCCTCATCTCCTTGACGGACGATTTTGACGCTGTTGGCTAAGGATACTCCGGTAATTGCAAACAACACCATCAAAAAATACTGATACATAGTGAATCTCCTGGTAAATAGTTGACAGTTGACAGTTGACAGTTGACAGTTGATAGTTGACAGTTGACAGTTGATAGTGATTTCTTAGTCCGCGAAGGCGGACTTTGTTTGACAAGAAGCGATTTCAATCGCCGAGTCATAAAAGAGCTACAGCCTTTCTCAAAAAGATGAGGTATGCCTGACAGCTTATATAACTAAACTAAGAGGGCCCAAGCCCAACTACGTACCTCATCTTTCTGAGAAGCGCTATAACTCAGATTTAGCCGTTGATGTGAATTAGTCTGTCAGGTACAACAATCAGCGTGTTTCCTTCGCGGCGCAAAACGTAAACTTTTTGTCTGGGTGCGATTCCTTGGGAATCTTCGTTGCGAGCTTTCCACGAAGCACCTTCATAAATCACCATTCCAGTTTCTCCGGGGAAAATTTCGGAGATAGTTGTCGCTTCGGTTGCTTCGGGAATCACAAACTTTTTGCGAACAATGAAAATCGGTCGAATCCAGATGCTCAGCGCGAGGGCTATCCCCATCCAGTAGAAGATTTGCCAGTCAAAATCTTCATACATTATGTTCGCCCAACTAAACTGAAATGCTACAGATCCTCTCCACAAAATAAAGGATTCAATTAAAGCAGAAGTTCCCATCATTAGCAGGTAAAACCTGTATTTTTGGGGCTGAGTTTTGATGATTAATAGCTCGATCGCACTAAGCACAACTCCGATTAGCAACCACAACATCGGGGGTGTGAAGGCGAAACCCGATCGATTAGTGGCTGAGGCCAGCGACCAAATTAGGATAGAATACACAATGCTTTTACCTCGTTGCGATGTAGCTCAACCTTGTTATTTCTAATCTAATCAGGTGGCTATTTGAGTTGGCGACTGAGTTATTTGAAAATTCATCGACTTTTCATCGACTTTTCATCGACTTAAGGGCAGTTGGCATTTATGATGGTTTCAGTGTCTCGATCGTTATAAGCAATGCCGCGATCGCTAAGGGTGCGCGAAGAGTGCATTCGCGCAGTTAAATCCTGTCTCCTGAGAAATGGCTTTCCCAGTCAGAAAATTTTGGCTGAGGATTTAGGGATGGCCCAATCTACTGTCAGCCATTTTCTGAATGGCAAACCTGTGGATTATGCCAATTTCATCGAAATTTGTCGCGGATTGGGGCAGGAATGGCGCGATTTAGCCGATTTTGAGGCTAATTCAGAGCCGGAGGAGGTAGTGCTGGTAAGGGCAAAAGTGGCGATAGGATCGACCTCAAACAACACCCTTTCCCAGCAGTTACACCAAGCTTTGAGTGCCCGAGGCCACGAAGTCTTTTTGATTAACAACAGCAGCGACTCAGGCTCATATTTAAAGGGTTGCGATTATTTGCTGTTGCTGATTTCCGAAGCATCTGCCGCTAGCGAAATGGTATTGGAACAAGTGCAGCTAGCCAAAGAATTGCACAATTTAACTGCTCGCAAACCCGCAATTTTACCGATTTTAGTTGAATTAAATACACCGCTTTCCTTTGATTTACTCAGCTATTTAGCAGGAATTCAGCCCTGGCTGTGGCGCGGTGCTGGCGACTCATTTAAGTTATTATCACAAATTTTAACCCTTATCAAAGAAGGTCGCACATCGTTAACTGCCGACCATGAATTAGCTGTACAATGGAACGCAATTACTAGCACAAAACAGTCAATAATTCAACCCCTGCCAGCAGCGCCGCCAGAATTGCCGGGAGGACAAGTTGAAATAGCTTCTCGTTTTTATATCGATCGCCCTCCGATCGAATCCCGCTGTTACGAGACGATCGCCCAACCGGGAGCGCTGATCCGCATAAAAGCACCCAGACAAATGGGCAAAACTTCTTTGATGGCGAGGATTTTGCATCACGCAGAAGTGCAAGGTTCTCGCACGGTAGCGCTCAGTTTTCAGCTAGCAAATAGGAAAATATTCGCTAATTCAGATACATTTTTGCAGTGGTTTTGTGCTAGCATCGGTCAAGAGTTAGGAATGCTGGAGCAGTTGCCGAAGTGTTGGGAATTAGCCGATTTGATTGGGAGCAATCAGTGCTGCAAGGCTTATTTAGAACAGTATTTGCTGTCAGAATCCTCACAACCTCTGACGTTAGGGTTGGATGAGAGCGATCGCCTGTTTGAATCGCCGGAAATTGCCGACGACTTTTTTGGGTTATTGCGAGCTTTGCACGAAGAAGCAAAACGGCGAGATATTTGGAAAAAATTGCGTTTGATTGTGGTGCATTCGACAGAAGTTTACATCCCGCTGGATGTGAATAAATCGCCGTTTAATGTGGGTTTGCCGATTGATTTGCCTGAGTTTAATTCGCAGCAAGTGCAAGATTTAGCTAAACGGCACGAACTGAGTTGGAGTGATACAGAAGTTGCAGAATTGATGGCGCTAGTGGGAGGACATCCCTATTTAGTGCGGCTGGCTATGTATCGCATTGCCCGTGAAGATGTGACTTTAAATCAATTGCTGAAATCGGCGACAACGGAAACAGGAATTTACAGCGATCATTTGCGCCGGCATTTGTGGAATTTAGAAAAATATCCAGAATTAATCGAGGCGATGAGGGAAGTAACGAGTGTGTCAAAGCCAGTCAGATTAAGGCTAGAAGTGGCGTTTAAATTAAACAGTATGGGCTTGGTGAAACAGGAGGGCAATTATTGCAGTGCGAGATGCAATTTGTATGAGGAGTATTTTCGCGATCGCCTAGGTTGACAGTCATAGGTTGTACCAGTCTCAAGAACGGGCAAGATGCCCGTTCCACAAAACCTGTATTTTGTTGTGGAACGGGCATCTTGCCCGTTTCTAAACAGGTGATCGAGAATGATGCCTGATATCAGTTAATACAAATTTCCATAAACGTTGTTACCTTTACTCACAAGTTGAAAAGGGTATGAGACGGTAGCGGTCAAATCTCTATCAATGGAAGGGTGTATGCGGCTGACTGATTCGCTATCTTGAAAGTAATTAGCCATAATCCTCACCAATCTACAACGGTTGGCTGTTTGGGCAGGCAGCACCAAAATCAGAGTTAGAATAAGTTGATTCCATGCAAAATACCGCAGATTTACTCCCACAAATAAATTCGCCGAGTCTTCCCAAAAAGCAACCCGCACTCCCAAATTACGAAGCAGCCGATCGCCAATTTGTCAATTTGCTAGAAGTCGAAGATTTAGACAAGACGGTGGCGGCAAAACCGTTACTTGTCAGCGATTTTGAAAGCGCGATCGCCTATGCAATTCAAGAAGCTTACCAACAGGAACCGGGCGATGAGGCCGCGCACCGCTTCTTGCAGCGCGTACTTTACCGCATCAACCGCCTCAAATTGTTTTGGTACGACGATTTGCGCCGCTACAACAACGAGCGATCGCACTATTTGCGTTCGGTGCGCGATCGCATCGAGGAACCTTGGCAGCAGTGGGAAATCGCGCAAATCGACGTTGCAGCGCTGCAAAACATCGAGGATGTCAAGCAAGCTCTGCGCGATCGCGCAGCCGCCGATGTCGATCCTCCGCTAACTGAGATCGATCGCTACCAGCGGGAACAGATGACTGAAGAGGGATACAGACACCTGCTGGCGATCGCCTCCTTCGACGGTTTAGTGGAAGCCAGCCGTCTTTCTCGCATCCTCGGCGGTGCCGGCAACGAAATTCAGTGTACCCTTACCCGAGTGCTGATCGAAGAATACGGCGGCGGTCGCCTTCCCCGCAAGCATTCGACCTTTTTTGCTCAAATGCTGGCCGAATTCGATATGAGTACGGAACCGGAAGCGTACTTCGATTTAGTGCCTTGGGAAGTGCTCGCAGGCATCAATCACAACTTTCTGCTGACGGAACGCAAGCGCCATTTTCTGCGCTACAACGGCGGACTCACTTATTTTGAGGTGGCGGGGCCCGTTGCTTACCGCAATTATCTAGCCGCCGCCCAGCGTTTGGGCCTTTCGCAAGCTGCGATGGGTTATTGGGAACTGCACATCAAAGAAGATGAACGTCACGGCCGCTGGATGTTGGATGAAGTGGCGATCCCGCTGGTTGACAGATACCCGCAAGATGCGTGGGAATTGGTGTTGGGGTACGATCAGGAGAAGTCGATCGGCGATCGGGCTGCTGCTGCTGTAGTGCGATCGATCCAAGCCGCAGAACGGAATTAACAGCTATCTAGGGTGCATCAAAGAGTGATGCACCCTACATATTTCACCGTTCTCAATAAGCCTTTTAGGAACAGGCAAGATGCCTGTTCCACAAAGAGTGTATTTCTTGTGGAACAGGCATCTTGCCTGTTGCTGACAATGGTGCAACATCTCAGAGGCACCCTACCAGGCCTGTATTTTAAAATGCTGTCATTAACTGAATTAGCTCGATCGACAAATCTCTTTGCGACTTTTCTTGCTTCTTAAACAAAACTCCAGCCAGCAGATAGATATTTTCCGAATAAAAAGCCATTCCCTGTTTTCGGAGACTGGCGATCGCGCTTTTCACCTTCGGTTCCGAACTATAATACCCAAAACTTAAAGGTGCAATCTCAAAATTCGCAACCGAGTAGCCTCGATCCAAGGCATAATCGACCAAACCCACCGGATTAGAATAGCTAGAAACCATCAGCAAAACTTTGTCACTGCCCAGAGATAAAAGTTTTTTAGCAATTGTAGAACCATCACTCCCGCCGTGCAACAGCGGCTGGTAAATTTTATCATCCACCGCAGGTAAGTAAGGAGGATTTGAGATTACACAATCCGCCGACTCGTATAAAGGCGAATCAAAAAAAGAGCAATTGTTGACCGTGTATTGTTCGCTCAGTTCATATTCCTTAATTTGAGACTGAGCTATTTTCCAAGCTACATTATTTAGCTCAAATCCCTGTATTGTCCCGTCAAAATCACTTCTCAACAAAGACTTAATAACAGGACTTCCCTCTCCTGAACCAAACTCTACGATAAGTCGAGAATTATCGCTGGCATTTAACACTAAACTTTCCAAGCAGTGCGCGTAAAAATCCGATTCTTCCGGGCAGTGGAATACCTGTTTCAGAGGATGGGCTGAACTGAGCATAAATTCGATTCGGTAACAAAGTTGACTGTTTTTAACTTATCGGACAAGTAATAGTGCAGCAATCTGTCGCAAGAGCTATTTTCTAAATTTTTATAATCGATCTCTTCCGGTTTTACATGGCGATTAAATAACTATTACTGCCGATAGATCGTCACCTTAACAAAATTAATCCCTTGTGCAGATAGCAATTATATTGATTACTGTTTAGAGAGGTAAATGAGCCACTAACTATTAATTTTAATAGTGTCAAACGTGACCTTTTTAAAATAGTCAGTTCCGCCTCTGCGCCGCAAACAGATTAACATTGCCGTTCAGGATTGAGAACGGCTTTGGCAAGTTCAGTTTCCCCTTGGCAAATAGCGATTTTATTCAAAATTTTATACTTGTCTCGATCGATCTTGCCTGCTGTGGAGCTTGCTGTTAATACCCATGTTCGGCACGGCACAATTTTTTTCGGTGAGTTGGATGCTGCAAGCAGTTTTGCAGTCAACACTCAGCCTCGTAGGTACAGCAGCTATGGTAAGCTGGACATACTATTGGGTTAAAATAGAACGCCTGACTTGGGTGCTTTACAGTTGGGTAATACTGATATTATTAGCATTGCTGCTAACCGACTCTGCCATTTTTTTGAGTCGGGAAAAAGTGTTGGCGAATCTCTGTTCCCTGTGGTTGGGAATGAGCGGAATCGGCTATTTTGGGAGGGGATGGGCAGTGCGAGCGCGCGCGCTTTTAGCTACCAGTTTATTTCACCTGTTGGGGATTTTGATTTTGCCTTTCACGGGCGGTTGGTATTTCCTATTTACGGGAGCCGTAATGGTATTTAGCTTGCTCGTTTTAGCAGAATTGCAATGGGATATGCGCCAGCCTCTTAACAGGCTGCATTAACTTCTGTACCACCGCGATTTCAAGAGCTATCAACGTAAAGCATTAACCACAAGTGATGAGTACATTACTAATGACTGATGAGATCGTGCCCGCTAGAATAATGTTACTGCAATTGGTTGGTAGTGAGGACTCTTCGTTCTAATCAAAATTTGAGGAAGGAAGCCATCACTACACAGCGGATAGGGGTTAGGTTAGCGGACACGATTTTACTGATGGCTGATAACTAATTGCCACCAGACTGTACAGATTTGCGGGTTTGATTAGTATCGTCGCCCTTGTGATTCCAAATGCCACCTTCGCCTTTAACATATTCAGATTTTACAGTGTTCTAAGCAGCGCTCATTCCATCTTCACTAGCACTTTTAAAAGCAGTCTGAAAAATTTGTTTCTCCCCTTGGGGGAGTTCTTGTGCTTTTGAAGGTAAGGTGTCAAAGTGTTTTTCTGAAATAATGACCTCTAATTATTAAACATAAATTTAATGTTATCTACTAGAAGCCACTACTTTCCTCTCTCTAAAAGCAAGTTTTAAACCGCACTTTTCTCATTCCCAAGACAGATGTAATATTAAATTTATTATGAGCGACGAAGGGAATTGACTTGCCGTTGCTGCTTGGCCCGGATTTGGGTAATTTCTTTTCTGAAACAGTCATTAATCTGATTTCGGCTTTTTCACTTGCGAGTTTAGAAAAAGAGATGAACATTAGATAGCCAATTCTGGCCATAATTCGATACAGCCTACTTGATGTCTGCTTGTGAAATGTGTTAGGGAATAAGCGCTATCTGGCTTAGTTTTGGCTTTACTATATCAGGGTTTAGCCGATCGCACTTACAAGCAATTCTGACGAGTGCGCCGCCGCTGGTTAATTTAATGTCGCGCGGGTTCGACTCGGATAGCCCTCAGTTCGCCTTCCTGTTTTACGCAAGTCAAAGCCCAGTCAAACGCCTTGCTGTTGAGGGTTTGCAGGCGCTTTTGCGACTCGGAAAGGTCGATCGGGCGTTTTGAGATAATTTAGTTTCTGGGAAAGTTTGAGCAGTATTCTGCCAGCGCCCAAATTGCCAGCAGCAAGTTAAGGAAAAATAACGCTCAAAAAATTTGAAACTAACTCCTAGGGCGTAGCGCTAACCCAAAATTGACGGTGAGAAAATCAAGAATTTCTGTCTCAAAGCACCAGGCGCCGGAGAAAATTTATAGAAAGAACCGCGCGCTTGTCTCAGAAACCAGATTGATGCGTATATGTTTCGTTACTCAACCCAAAATTTTTCAGTTCACCCCGCTTTTTATCCCCCGTACACAAATTTTGATTTAGCTAGTCTGCCGCCCCATCAAATATCATCCACCACCTGAAATAAAACGCCATTTTGCCAAATATTCCTAAAGATGAATGGCGAACTTGAACAATACCTAATAGCTTATAAACTGTTAACGTGGCGGTCTAATTTATCCGGGTGAAATAATCGAGGCACGGGACTAAATATGCTCCTTTACCTTGATTATTCCGCAGCAAAGGTTAGAAAAGTTGCACGTTACGCTGTCAATTTGACCCTGGGATTTTGGCATCACAAGCGATCGCAGGATTTTACGCAAAAGCAAGCATTACCATGAAATCTTCTAAATTGTTGAAAGTTGTTTTAGCAAGCGCTTGTACTTTAGGTTTAGCAACGGTTTCCTTAGCAGTGCCTGCTTCTGCCCAGTCAGGCGGCGGTGCTGGAGGGGGTGCTGGAGGGGGTGCTGGAGGCGGTACAGGCACAACTGGTACGGGCACAACTGGTACAGGCACAACTGGTACGGGCACCGACACAACTGGTACGGGCACAACTGGTACGGGCACCGACACAACTGGTACGGGCACAACCGGCACAACCGATACGACTGGCACCGGTACAACCGGCACAACCGGTACGACTGGCACGGGTACAACCGGCACAACCGATACGACTGGCACGGGTACAACCGGTACAACCGATACGACTGGCACCGGCACAACTGGTACGGGCACAACTGGTACGACTGGCACGGGCACAACCGGTACAACCGGTACGAGTGGCACCGGCACAACCGGTACAACCGATACGACTGGCACCGGCACAACCGGTACAACCGATACGACTGGCACCGGCACAACCGGTACAACCGGTACGAGTGGCACCGGCACAACCGGTACAACCGGTACGAGTGGCACCGGCACAACCGGTACAACCGATACGACAGGCACGGGTACAACGGGTACAACGGGTACAACGGGTACAACGGGTACAACGGGTACAACGGGTACAACCGATACAACGGGTACAACGGGTACAACGGGTACCACATCCACGCCGGCTGATACTAATTCTGGAGTTTTGAGTGCTCGGCGCGATAGCCCCAACAATTTGGGGTGGCTGGGTGCCTTGGGCGCGTTTGGTTTGATCAACTTGTTTCGGAAAGGCAGTACACCCTCCCATCGCTAGTTTCTGGCGATTCCCTACGGGATAGCTTCGCTTCACATACTTTTGAAAACAACTTAGAGGCTTAGAAATTCATGACTTCACTCAATCGCAAAAGTTTGTTCAAAAAATTGGTAACAGTTGCCGGAATTGCCGGCGTTAGTTCCTTGATAGCTGTGCCGGGATTGGCAGAATTAAACCGCCAGACTCACGGCTTCAACCAGTCGGGCGATCGGGTTTTTGAGCTTGCTGATAACGCTACTGACGATGCTACTACTCCCAACACTCCAAATACCCCCACCAACAACACTCCCGGCCGTTCTCCAAATACCCCCATCAACAACAATCCCAGCCGTTCTCCCAACACTCCAACAGGTAGCGAAACTTCGCCTAATTCTCTCAGCAGCCAAGACAGAAACTTTGTCATGCAAGCAGGTCAAATTGGTATGCTGGAAGTGCAGCTTGGTAAGTTGGCCGTGGAGCGCGGTTCTAGCGCTCGTGTGAAAGAGTACGGGCAAGAAATGGTTGAGGAACACACTCGGGCCAATCAAGAATTGATGCAGTTAGTAATGCAAAAAGAGGTAAAATTGCCAACCGAAATGAGTACCCAGAACACAGCTTTGATGGAGCGACTTTCGGGACTCTCCGGTACAAGTTTTGACAGCGCTTACAAGCAGGCTATGATTGACAGCCACAATCAGGCTATTGCTTTGTTTCAGGCTCAGTCTCAACAGGGACAAGATCCCGAATTGAAGGCTTGGGCCACCAAGCTTTTGCCGAACCTTCAGGCGCACTTGCAAATGGTTAACCAAATGTTGGCAGATACCAGCCAGCCTAAATAGGAGGTAGAGGAGGTAGAGTGCGATCGGGTTTGAGACGATCGCACTTTACTTTTCCTAATTCGAGACTTAGCCTAAATTAATCATTTTTGAACAGACAGGCGTTCGATCGCCCGATCGCGGAAACAAGCAAGTGCGATCGGGCGATTTATTCAAACAACAAAAAATTAGTTAATCCTGAGTGTCCACAAAAACACTCACAGCCGCCACAGCGATTAGCATTTCATCATTTTTATCATTCAGAGAGGCGATCGCCCTGCCTGCCACAATCATGCCCCCTTGCTCCACAATCAGAGTTTTGCTGCCGAAAGGGAGCACCGCCAACACCTCCTGTTCCCGCACTTGTTCCGGGTAAGGAACAGCCACTTTAACCTCAACAATCATCTGATTCGGGTCGCTCAAACCCGCCACTTCCCAGACGCCTAGGAGAGCATTATTGGCGATCGCATTTCGTACAGCCCTTGCACAGGCTACAGTCGGTTCCTGCCCGTGCTGGTCTATACCCATCCCCATTTCAATGATGAAACATTTACGTGCCATAGTTGCCCCTTGGTTGATTTTTATTTTTAGTCGTTAGCGAAGCTTGCAGAAGAGGATCGCACTTTTTCCCCAAACAATTATCGACCAAACTGACCGCAATTTATATTATTTTATAAATCGAAATAACAATAAAATAATAATCCACTTTAAAAAAAAACAATGCAACTTTGTGCAACCTCCAAACCCATATCGAATCAGTCATTGTAAATCTAAAATCTAAAATCTAAAATCTAAAATGGTACAACTTATGGTAATATAACCAAATTCAGCTTTCCTAGCGGACTGCAAAACTCATCGCCAGCTTGAATCATGGATAGTTTTCTACCAATTGCCTACTTTCAAAACCAATTTCTCCCATTTACCGACGCCAAAATTTCCATAGCCACCCACGCACTGCACTACGGAACCGGAGTTTTAGGCGGGTTGCGGGGAATTCCAGACCCCCAAAATGCCGATCGAATCTTGCTATTTAGATTAGACCGCCACTGTCAAAGATTAAGTCAAAGTGCCAGCTTCCTCCACTGCGATTTGCCAGCCAGCAAAATCCAACAAATAATCATTGATTTTGTCCAGAAAAACCAGCCAACAAAATCATTTTATATCCGCCCTTTTATCTACACATCCAGTTTAGGAATTGCCCCGCGACTGCACAACGTAGAAACAGACTTTTTTGTCTACGGATTAGAACTTTCCGACTATTTGCCCAAAGAAGGAGTCAACTGTAGAATTAGCTCTTGGTATCGCCAAGAAGACCGCAGCTTGCCCTTAAGAGGTAAAATTAGCGGTGCTTACATCACCTCAGCATTAGCTAAAACAGAAGCAGTAGAATCCGGCTTCGACGAAGCAATTATGATGAATTCTCAAGGAAAAGTCAGCGAAGCTTCAGGAATGAACATATTTGTCACCAGAAACGGTAAGTTAATTACTCCCGGTTTTGAGCAAGATATTCTCGAAGGAATTACCAGAGACAGCGTAATCACAATCGCCCGAGACTTAGGAATTGAAGTCATAGAAAGACCAGTTGATAAATCAGAATTGTTGATTGCAGACGAGATTTTCCTCTGCGGAACCGCCGCCAAAATTACGCCAATTAAGCGAGTAGAAAACTATCACTTGCCCAAAAACCGACCCATCACCGAAAAGATTTTGGACAAACTCACGGGAATCATCGAAAATCGCGATAGTAACTACCAAGACTGGGTATTTCCCATCGACCTAAATTAACCCTTTGTAGTGAGGAGTTCAGTCCTTCTTTTAAGGACTAAATTCCTCACTACAAACCATCAACTGGACTGCCGTGTTTACACCCGTCTGCTGTATTTCATCGGCTTGAAAACTTCTATATCGACGCTCCAGAATTAACTATAAGCTGTTGTGCATTTAAATTGTATATTTCGAGTCCCGATCAAAAATCGTCAAATCCTCTCCCCCTCTCCCCTTCTCCTGACAGATGTAGGTTTTTTGGTAAAAGCCTTATCCCATAAGAGTTTGAGATTTTCGCAAGGCAAAAGCCTAAAACCGTTGCACTGTCGCTTGTCTGTAGGGCTTTGCAAGGCAAAACCTACACCTGTCAGCTCCCCTTCTCCCCCTCTCCCTCTCTAATACCATAGGCAATCTAGATGCAACACAGCTTAGTCCTAGACGCACGGGGGCTCAGAAACCGGGTTTTTTTACGAAAATACTCCGTTTTTACCCGCAGATTCGGTAAAAAACCCGGTTTCTCTGTCGGAGTGCGTCCAGGACTGTTCTATGCAATTTTATAAATGCTAAAGCAGTAATAATGCGATTAGATTAGTCTTAAAATTATTTTTGTAGTAAATGTAACTTACAAATCTGACATTACAAGCAATCATTTTCATAGGATTGAGCAAACCTCCAAAACCAAAGAATTTTTCACATGGCAATTAACAAAAATTTATCTGTATCTAAAAATTCAATTAAAGCGTTTCGCGGTGCTTTTCTAGATTTTGTGGAAGATCCTTTTTATGTTGCCCAAAATCAAAGCGTTCGCTATGTTCCAGATGGTCTGCTGGTTGTAGAAAACGGAATTGTTAAAGCTTTTGGAGCTTACGATCGCCTGAAAGAGCAGTTCTCAGACATCACTGTGTCTGAATACCCAGGAATGCTGTTGATGCCTGGATTTATTGATATTCACGTGCATTTCTCCCAAACTGGAATGATTGCTGCTTACGGAAAACAGCTTTTGGATTGGTTGAATCAATATACGTTTCCAACCGAACTGAAGTTTAAAGACCGAGAATACGCCGAACAGGTTGCAGCTATTTTTCTTGATGAACTATTACGCAACGGCACCACGACGGCAGTTGTTTTAGCAGCGGTTTTTTCAGCATCAGTCGATGCTTTTTTTGAGGCAGCGAGCCGTCGAAATCTGCGGATGATTGCGGGGAAAGTGATGATGGATCGCAATGCACCGAAATATCTGACCGATACGGCCCAAGAGTCGTATCAAGATAGCAAAAAGCTGATTGAAAAATGGCATCACAATCAACGATTGCTGTACGCGGTGTCGCCTCGGTTTGCACCGACTTCAACCCCGGAACAACTGAAGCTAGCAGGGAAACTGTTGCAAGAGTATCCTGATGTTTATCTGCACACGCATCTATCAGAGAACGTTAATGAAGTTGCTTGGGTAAAAGAACTTTTTCCAGAGTGCAAAGGCTATCTCGATGTGTACGATCGAGCTGGATTGGTGGGAGAGCGATCGATCTTTGCACACGGCGTACAACTGACGAATGCAGAATTTCAACGGATCTCTGAAGCAAAATCTACGATCGCATTCTGTCCTACGTCAAATTTGTTCTTAGGCAGTGGGTTGTTCGATCTTGAAAAAGCGAAGTCGA
This sequence comes from Microcoleus sp. A003_D6, assembly GCF_036702825.1. Classification (NCBI taxonomy): domain Bacteria; kingdom Bacillati; phylum Cyanobacteriota; class Cyanophyceae; order Oscillatoriales; family Microcoleaceae; genus Microcoleus; species Microcoleus sp. A003_D6. The sequence goes on from NZ_JAUBWA010000007.1 coordinate 88,607, forward strand.
TCGACGCTCCGGTTAAAGTAGGGCTTGCCACAGATGTTGGTGCAGGAACGAGTCTTTCGATGCTGCAAACGGCAAATGAAGCGTACAAAGTCGCGCAACTGAGACAATACTCTCTGTCTGCATTTCAAGCATTGTTTCTCGCTACGCTGGGCAGCGCTAGAGCGTTATGTCTGGACGATCGCATTGGCAATTTCGAGGTGGGTAAAGAAGCAGATTTTGTGGTGCTGGACTTACGATCGACGCCGATCATGGCTTTTCGCAATTCAGCAGCACCCGCAACAACGCTGGAAGAACTTGCCGATCGTGCCTTTAGTTTAATCATCATGGGCGACGATCGGGCCGTTCAGGCAACCTACATCCTGGGGGAACTCGCCTACAGCAAAGCAGATTAGACCTCTTGCAAAAATAACTAGGACGGGCTCTGGGGCCCATCCCACAAAATTTTTTTTCTTGTGGAACGGGCCCCAGACCCCGTTCCAGAATTTGATTAAAAGGATTTTTGCAAGAGGTCTATTAAACTATCGGCGTCGCCTAAACAACAGGTAAGTCATTCAAACCTAGAAGTTGGCTCAGGCTGCTGAATTATGAAACCGCAGCGACATAAAGATGAACCGAATCACGAAGATGCCCGCAATGATCCAAGTTCCCGCAGACACTTCCTTGGCTTTACCTTGGCAGGTTTTCACAATCGGATAGGCAATGAATCCGATCGACAACCCTTCCGCGATCGAATAAGTCAATGGAATCAGGAATATCGTTAGAAACGCTGGAATCACTTCCGAAATATCATCCCAGGGAATTTCTTTAACCTCAGCCAACATCATCGCGCCAACAATGACCAGCGTCGGCGTCGTTGCAAAAGCCGGAATCGCTTTAAACACCGGAATGAAAAACAGCGACACCGCAAATAATCCTGCCACAACTAAAGCGGTAAATCCAGTTCGACCGCCTTCGGCAACGCCTGCCACGGATTCAACATAAGTCGTCACGCTCGACGTACCGAAGATCGGGCCGATTGTGGTGCCAATGGCATCTGCCATCAGTGCTTTATTTGCACGCGGCAACTCGCCATCCGGGCCGATATAGCCTGCCCGCATTCCCACACCCGTTAGCGTCCCGATCGTGTCAAAAATATCAACAAACAGAAATACAAACAGCACTGCAATCCAGTCAAGAAAATTGTCGGAGTTCAGATTAGCAATTCCCAGAAATGCTTGACCAAAAATGTCTTTTGGCAATTCTGGCAGCGCAAAAAATCCTTGAGGTGGGGGTGAAACCTTGAACAGCCAAGCCCAAATTGCGGTGCCAAAAATTCCAAATAGTAACGCACCTCTGACACCCCGAACCACCAATCCGGCTGTCATCGCTAAACCCGCCACAGCGAGTAGCGTGTTCGGTTCTGCTAAACTGCCAAACGCCGTTTTTGTCGCTGGATTTGCCACAATCAATCCGGCTCCCCCAGTGGCAACATCTCCTGACATACCGATGTAGGCAATAAACAAGCCGATCCCTGCTGCGGTTGCGTGCTTGAGCGACTTGGGAATTGCCACGATCAATAACCGACGTACATCCGTGAATGTCAGAGCGATAAAAATTAACCCCTGAACAAACACGCACGACAGCGCCAATCGCCAATCGATTTTCAGTCCGATTACAACTGAGAAAGTAAAAAAGGCATTCGTTCCCATTCCAGGTGCCAGCCCGAACGGGTAGTTTGCTAAAATTGCCATACAGAAGGTTGCAACTGCCGCCGCCACAGCGGTTGCCACAGCCAATTGCGAAAACAAATCTCCAGGCTGTTGTAGAAAAATCGCGTTTGACAGAATAATCGGATTGACGACTAAGATGTATCCCATCGTCATGAACGTGGTGATACCCGCGAGCGTCTCTGTTTTGAAATTGGTTCTGTAGAAATCAAACTGGAAGAACTCTGCGAGTGCAGCTTGCCAACCTGTGTAGGATTGCTTTGGCGGAATCGGTTTTTGAAATTCTAAATCAGCGCTCATGGTTTGGATCTCCGAAATTCTATTGAGATAGGAGTTAGGCGGTAAACGATCGTCCTAGACCCAATGCCGCCAATCCTTTGCGATACGCGATCGAGCTTTTATCCCCGGCAATGTGGACTTCATCTTGCAGCGCGATCGGCAAATCTTCGGGATACTGTTCCTCAACAATGTCCTTATCTTCGCCAAACACTTGATGGTTAAAGTCCAGCGTGTCTTGCAGCGGTGCATCTTTGTCAAAATTGCGGCAAATCGGCACAAACAAGCGCGTTTTGCGGGCTGAAACCGGACAGGCAGCATTCAGGATGTGTAACTGCCCGTTCGGAAAGGTAACGGTTAACTTAGCTGTGAACGGCAGCCACACTTCAAACAATCGACGCCACTTAAACCCAGGCGGACTCAGATGCTTTAGACCGTGCGGATAGTTGCTCACAGTGCTGACATAATCAGCGCGAAACCCGTGCGGTAGTCGCTCAACGGGATAATCTGGCACTTCTTGATTTTCGCGCTCGCCAAAGGATTCGGTGTGAACAAACGCAAAATGACTCACATCCAGAAAGCCTTCGACTTGACGACCTGCGGCAGCTTCGATCGCCACGCTGGCTGGCAGAACCTGAATATAGTCTGGATCGTTCCATTCCTTAAAGTCAGGAAAATGGACTGAACCGTTATCCACGAGCCTTACCCACACTAAACCATAGCGTTCGGTGACAGAGTAGGTCGTCAATTTCAGCCGAGCGGGAATTGCGGCATCCGGTTGAGCGGGAATACACGTGCATTGACCGCTTTTGTCGTAGCGGATGCCGTGATATTTGCATTGGAGTTCATCGTTCTCAACCCATCCCAAACTCAGAGGAGCACCGCGATGCAAACACAAGTCCCGCGCTGCAACGATCGAGCTATCGGAAAGTCGAAACAGCACGAGCCGTTCATCGAGCAGCTTTGCGGCAAACGGTCGATCCGTGACTTCATGCGAGAACGCGATCGGATACCAAAACGGCGCAAGGGCTTTCCAATCAGTTTCAGTAAAGGTGCAGTTTCGAGGCAATACAAACGCAGAATTGCACGATCGTTCTTGTGTAGTGTGCATAATGATGTATGCGAAATACCGCTGAAGCTTAAAACATTAGAAAGCTTACTTCTGTACGATTTACTACATATGTAAATGTATGGCAATGATTGCAGTAGTTAGTTGTAGGTTGGGCTTAACGTCCGATAATTTCTTTCATGCGATCGCCCGCAATTGCTTCGAGTCCTTTCGCCATCCGAGTAAAACCATATAAAAATAGCACCAATCCCCCGATCGCGCCCATTGTCATTTTAAAAGGCTCTAGTTTTGCCTCTTTTTTATCTTCCCCTTCGCTGGCATTCTTAGCTGGTTGATTCTTCTGCTTATCTCAGAAAATCACGCGCCACCAAATATTGACAGTCGGCGCACCAGGAATTGCAGGGTTCACAGGAGCGATCGCTCATGGTTTCACGTCTGTGCGATCGACGACCTGAAATCTGCTGTATGTAGAGGGAGGGCATGAGAAAATATCTAATCCAATAAAGCCTGTCCTCGACGCACACACGCTATCTCTAGGGCTCCACGCACACCGCACTTACCCTTTACAGTCACAAACAACAAAGCTTATGGAAACTAAACCACCTCTACCGCCCTTTACGCTGGAAACGGCTAAAGCCAAAGTTCAAGCTGCTGAAGATGCCTGGAATACCCGCGATCCAGAACGAGTAGCCTTAGCTTATACAGAAGATTCTCAGTGGCGAAACCGCGCCGAATTCTTTAGCGGACGGGAACAAATCAAGGCTTTCTTAAGACGAAAATGGGCAAAAGAATTAGATTACCGTTTAAAGAAAGAACTCTGGAGTTTTACAGACAATCGGATTTCTGTTCGCTTCGAGTACGAGTGGCACGATGATTCTGGCTACTGGTATCGCGCCTATGGTAACGAGCAATGGGAATTTGCAGAAAATGGGTTAATGCGAAGACGTGAAGCCAGCATTAATGATGTTCCAATTCAAGAGTCTGAACGGAAGTTTCGATAAAATTTATCTGTGATTTGCTAGACGCATAAACCTGGTTTTTTAGGAAAATATAGCGGTTCTCAGAAAGATGAGGTACGTAGTTGGGCTTCAGCCCTATACGTTTAGTGGTTATATAAGCTGTCAGTCATACCTCATCTGTTTGAGAAAGGCTATATGCAGGTTTGTAGTCAGGACGAAGAGTCGTGATTGACTAAACGCCAGAAACAGGACTCAAATCCTCACTACGAACGAAAGACGCCCAATTGTCCAACTCTACTCAATCGCAAAGTAAACTCGGAGAAGTCAGCACAAAGACATCCCTGGTTCCCACTCCTTCTGATTCCGGTTTAATCGGCGTAGTAAAGTGGAAAAACTCGTGGTCGTTAACTAACAGCAATTCTCCCGGATGCAGAATTTTATTAAAAACAGGCTTCTCTTTTTTAGCCAAGTACAAATGCGTTTCCCCGCCGACAATATTAGTTCTGTCAACCGAGAAGATGCCGATAAAGTCAGTACCGTCTCGGTGAATGCCTTCCGGTGCGGGGTTGCCGAAATTGTGCGGCGAACAACTCGTCCTGATTTGATGGATACCGATTTCAGCTTCCGGGTGAATTTTGCAAGAATCGAAAAAAGCAAAAATCATTTGTTTGAAATTATCGAGGGCGATTAGCCGATCGTCCAATTCGGCAAATTCCCGCCTGATATCGCCCACTAGCGGATTGTAGGTTTTGCTTTGATACAAATAGCCGTGAGGTAACTTAACTAACTCATTTCCGTTGACTGCAAACCGCGATAATCTTCTCGAACGATACTTACCTTTCACATACGGATCGACAGGCATATCGTCAAAAAATTCCTTGAAACCTTCTAGCTTAATCGAGTTTACTTTTTTGAAAGTAAACATGAAGGCATAATCCAAATGAATGGATTCTAATACGGTTTTCATAAATTTTACTCCATGAAGCCTTGCTCCCCTCCCTAATTTTGCCTTGAGGAGGTGTATGCTTCTACTCTAGCGCAGGATTTTTGTATGTGTCGTAAAAGGCACTACCAAAATTGCAAAGATATCGTAAAGCTTGCAAGATGAATCCGGGGGCGGGTTCTTCTTTTAATCCAAAATCCACAATAGACCTCTTGCAAAAATCCTTTTAATCAAATTCTGGAACGGGCAAGATGCCCATTCCACAAGAAAAAAAATTTTGTGGGATGGGCATCTTGCCCGTCCTAGTTATTTTTGCAAGAGGTCTAATCTAAAATCGATCGACTGCTTTCACCAGCGACTGACAGGCCCGCAGGAAAACGGCAACATCGACCCCAAGCGCGACGTACTGAACGCCAGCATCAATCCACTGCTGGGCGATTTCGGGGTTTTCGGCAAAAGTACCTGCGGCTTTGCCTGCTTTGCGGATGGTTTGCACTGCCTCCTGCATCATGTCGATGACTCGGGGATCGCGGACTTGGCCGGGAATGCCGATCGACTGTGACAGATCGTAAGGGCCCAGAAAAATCACGTCAACCTGCGGCACAGTCACAATTTCCGCAAGGTTGTCGATGCCGCCTTTGCCTTCGACATGAATCACAACTAAGGATTCTTCGTTGAGTCGATCGGTGATATTTGTACCTGCGGCGGTGTAAAGTCCCGCCCGCGTAGCGAAGGAAAGGCCTCGCGTGCCCAGAGGACTGTATTTAGCGCTTTTGACAGCGGTTTCGGCATCGATTTTGCTTTCAATTTGAGGTACTTGAACGCCTGCACTGCCGATGTCGAGAGCTCGTTGAATTTGCGGCCCGTCGTTTTTGCGGACGCGAACAATCGGTGCAATTCCGCTACAGTCGGCGGCGCGACACAAATCTTCAGCAGCAAGCGGGTTCAGGGGGCCGTGTTCCATGTCGATGACGGCGAAATCAAATCCAGCGTGACCGCAGATTTCCATGAATGCGGGATAAGCGCAGTTCATAAATAAACCGAGGACTGTTTCGCCTTGTTTAATTTTTTGTTTGAGTTGGTTTTGACGCATAAATTTGGAGTTTTTTTATTGGCGATGAATGCCGGTGAACCCATGTTTTTTTTTAAATACAGCTCAAATATTGCCCTTCTAAATTACTAGACCTCTTGCAAAAATAGCTGGGACGGGCAAGATGCCCATCCCACAAAAAGTTTTTTTCTTGTGGAATGGGCCGGAGAGCCCGTTCCAAAATTTGATTAAAAGGACTTTTGCAAGAGGTCTATTTTATGTTAACAGAATAGCTAAAAATTTGGTAGCTGATTTTGCTTCAATTTTAAAGGGAATCAAGCACAAAAGCCAGGCAAAAATAAACATTCCTAGAATTGGTAAAAATATTGCTCCCACGGAGGGTTCGACTAACCAAGCAAATAAAGAAAACATTCCTATACTGCCAGTTGTCCACAGCCAAAGAATCAAAAATGCTAGGACTATTTTATTTAAAGTCATGCTAATTTTGATGGAACAACCGAAGGGTTGAGAATGGATATTTCCTTTTATAATTGGAAAAAATAAATGACTGCCGATGATGATACGATTGATTTTGAAGGTATTGCCAGAAATTGTTCCTTCATAAGGTTTTGCAGGTGGCGGGCCAAAGGGTATAATTATTTTCAAAATTTTGGGATTAGTGACAATTTCGTCCAACCTTCGCCAAACTTCCGAACAAGTTAAACTGGTGGTAATTGTTAAACTTTCAAAAGGAATAAATAACCTAAAAAAATTGACGATCTTGAGCATAAGGTTCATCCGGCTGTTCAATAGTTGTTGCTGGTATTAATGCCTCTTCTCTAAAAAAGTTTTACCTGGCAACACCGCAAAATACCAGTATACTGCAAAATAAACATTTAGATGGAATGAGTGTTTTTCGCTTATGTCAAAATTAATTCCACAATCTCCGATGAAACTTCGACAGTATCTATTTCTGCTCAAAGGTCGATCGTCAGCTTTACCCTCAGCCTAATTACCTCAATCTCAGCTATTACCCCAACATTGGTCGCGCCGACTCGCAATCGATACAATCAACTAATCGGCAGTTAAAAAGGCTTGCTGGCGGGGCGCACAGCGCGCATCACGGAAATTCCGACTCGCTGGTCAAATGTCCTCTCAGGGAACTTCCGTACTTGATCGACCTGCATTGCATTCATTCCCAAAACATCTTAAAATTATCTGCGTTTATCTGTGTTGATCTGCATGACATCTGCGGTTTCTGCATCAATAAATGATTTAGACAATTCAAGTCAGATCAAAGAGAAACTCAGTTTCACCTTGCGTGAGTTTTTGTTAGAGTTAGTTTTGATTGCTGGGGAGTGCTACAAAAAAAATGTAATATTTGATTAAATTATCTTTTTCAAACTATGTTTTTAACTACTTTAACTAAATTTATTTGAAAAGAATTTGATGTCTTTTCTTGCTTCTATTTTAAAGCAAATTAGGGACAAAAACCATAGAAAAATACACATTCCCAAAAGAGGTAGAAATAATATTAGCCCGACAGAGCGATCGACCAACCAAACTAATAAGGCCAGCATCCCGATGCTAACTGGCATCGACATCCAAACAATCATAAATACGATAACAGCTAGGTGTAAGTTCATGCTAAGTTGTATGGAACAACCAAAGGGTTGAGGATGGATTTCGCCGGTAATTTGGGGTAAAAAAGAATTTCTGTAAGTAGAGACGATACGGCTGATTTTGAAAGTGTTTCGTGAAAATGTTCCTTGATAAGGTTTATGGGATTTCTGCAACTGCCAGGCCATTCTGATTTTTTGAGGAGGCTCAATAATTTTATCCAACTTTTGCAAAACTTCAGAATAAGTTAAATTAGTCGAAATTGTTAAACTATCAAAAGGTAGCAATAATCTGTACAATTTAATTAGGTTGTTCATCGGGTTAATCATGAGGTTAAAAAGGTGTTGTAGCAACTAATGTTACGCAAAAATAAAAAAACCGCCCCGATCGCACCGGGAAATACCAGTATTATAGAACTTCATTCACTTTTTGGTCATTTGCTGTAAGTGTATTGACTTGTCTCAAAATTTAACCTACAATTTCTGATGAAACTTCCAAAGTATCTATTTTTGCTCAAAGGTCGATCGATCCTTAGCCTCACCCTCGGCCTAATTTCCGCGATAGGCAGCATTTCGCCAGTATTTGCCGAACCTCCGCGTAATCCAGACAATGCAGAAACTTGCGACATTCTAGTAGCAGGCGGCGGGCTCGCAGGCGCTGCTACCGCTTACGAAGGTTTGCTGGCGGGGCGCACAGTTTGCCTGACTGAAATTACTGATTGGGTAGGCGGTCAAATTTCCTCCCAGGGAACTTCCGCACTCGATGAAAGAGAGACTCAGCGATCGCTCTTATTTTACCCCCGCGGCTACCTCGAATTGCGGGGGCGGATCGAGGAACATTACGGCAGGCTAAATCCCGGAGGCTGTTGGGTTAGCTATTCGTGTTTCATGCCCTACGACGGTCACAAAATTTTATTTAACATCTTGCAGGATGCCGCTAAAAAAGGCAAAGGCACGCTGAAATGGTTTCCCAATACAGTTATTAAAGAACTAGCAATTACTCCTGCTGCGGCGGGGAATGCGGTTGGGGGTCAACAAATTAAAAGTGCGATCGCCATTCAACACAAACCTGCCGCCAACACCGGGCCCATCAACACCGAAACTCTTTCTCAGACGATCGAAGACGCCTATCGCTACGAAAATTCTCCGCGATTCAACAAAACTATTATTCGGTTTATTCCCAAACCATCTGGAACCTCCCCTAACCCCAGAAGGGAGGGGAATTCCACAAGTTCCCCCCCTTTACAAGGGGGGGCTAGGGGGGGTGCTGATTGGTACGTTGTAGATGCCACCGAAACCGGCGAATTGATCGGACTTGCCGATGTTCCCTACCGCCTCGGAATTGACCCGCGTTCCCCTCTCGAACCTTCTTCTGCCAGCCCAACCGGCGACGCTTACTGCACTCAAGGTTTTACCTACACTTTTGCGATGGAGGCAACGAAGGAACCGCAGCAGCATCAAGTGCCGTCTTTCTATCAACAATACGCTCCTTACTACAGTTACGAATTGGCGAGATTGGCCAGCTTTCCGCTCGTTTTCAGCTACCGCCAAATCAGGAGCGTGAAACCCGATGAAAAGCGACCTTCAGACCCGAAGCAATTCCCGATTTATCCTGGGGATATTTCGATGCAAAACTGGACTTGGGGCAATGACTACCGTCCCGGTTCTGCCCAGGATAATTTAATTTATTCTCGCACGCAGTTGGAAGCGGCCGGTCAACTGCAACCGGGTGGATGGATGGGCGGCTTGCGAACGGAAACTTTGCGTCGCGGCGAAGAAAATGCTAAGGGATATTTCTACTGGTTGGTAGCAGGAACTACTGATTCGCAGCTCGGAAATAATGTCAAAAAGCCTTATCCAAACAATCGTTTTTTGAGCGGGTTGGATTCGCCGATGGGGACGGTGCACGGACTTTCTAAATATCCTTATATGCGGGAGGGCCGGCGCATTATTGGGCGGCCGAGTTTCAATCAGCCTCAAGGTTTTACGGTGTGGGAAGTTGATATGTCTCGCATCGACTTTACGGCTGAGTTTTACCGCCAGAATTTGTCGGAGGAAGAGTATCGAGATTTGTGGTTGGCTGTGGGTGGTTTGAACGCGCCGGCTTTGGCTGTGGGAAGTCAATCGGTAGAGGATACAAAATCGCGATCGCGCGCTACGATTTATCCTGATTCTGTGGGTATCGGTCATTACGCGATCGACTTTCACCCCTGCATGACCAACAGTCCGCCGGAAGCACCAGGAAATACCGAACGCGAAGGCACTCGCAAAGGTCAAGGGCAAGCTTATCCGTTCCAAATTCCGCTGCGGGCAATGATTCCCCAGAAAATTGACAATATGTTAGTGGCGGGTAAAAGTATTGCTGTCAGCCACACAGCGGCCGCTGCATATCGAGTGCATTCTTTTGAATGGTCTGCCGGTGCGGCGGCGGGAGTTACGGCTGCTTTTGCCCTAGAAAAGGGGATTTTACCTTATGAATTAGTGGACGAATTGCCATCTCGCGAGCCAAACTTGGAAGTGTTGCAGTTGCGGTTGCAGCAAAATAAGAATCCGATCGCCTTTCCGGGTACTTCTATCTTCAATAGTTCGTGGCAAAATTGGAAATAATCGCAGTTGGTAATCTGTAGGGCGGACATCCTGCCCGCCGCACAATAAAATTCACTCTTTGGGGAACAGGCTTTCGGGCCTGTTCGTGACACCCCACAATTAACTCGTTACCAAGAAGAGCCTGCTAACCAGTATAAAATAACCAATCCATAGCTGATAAACAGCAATTTGTCATCCATCTTTCGATAGAAGCAATCAGACACTGCTTTAGTCGGATAATATCAATAATCTCAAAAATATTCCCCCCTTCCCCTTCAAACTCGTCAAAGGTAACGGTCATGTCAACTGCACAGATAACAAGCCCCAATTCCAATAATGGTTATGCCAAACAGTTACTCAGAACCTTAGTAGCTGTCAAAAAAGGGGACTTTTCAGTTCGGATGCCCATAGACCAGACCGGTCTAGCGGGGAAAATTGCTGACGAACTTAACGACATTATCGAGCTCAATCAGAGAATGGCAGCCGAACTCGATCGCATCGGCACAGTTGTCGGTAAAGAAGGCAAAATCTCCCAGCGGGCAACCATTGGCAGCGCTGAGGGTTCCTGGTCAGCTAGCGTCAACTCTGTCAATACCCTAATTACAGATTTAGTGCAACCAACCTCTGAAACCGCCAGAGTAATTCGGGCCGTAGCAAAAGGAGATTTATCGCAAACCATCGCCTTAGAAATAGAAGACAGACCCCTCAAAGGAGAATTCCTCCAAACAGCGCAAATTGTTAACACAATGGTAGACCAGTTGAGCTCCTTTGCGTCGGAAGTAACGCGGGTGGCTAGGGAAGTGGGAACCGAAGGCAAATTAGGGGTGCAAGCTGAAGTTAAAGGAGTTGCAGGAACCTGGAAAGATTTAACGGATTCAGTTAACTCGATGGCCGGCAATTTAACAGCACAAGTGCGGAACATTGCCGAAGTGACAACCGCTGTGGCAAATGGCGATTTATCCAAAAAAATTACAGTAGATGTTAAAGGCGAAATTCTCGAACTGAAAAACACGATTAACATCATGGTGGATCAGTTGAGTTCCTTCGCATCTGAAGTAACACGGGTGGCGAGAGAAGTAGGAACGGAAGGGAAATTAGGGGTGCAAGCTGAAGTTAAAGGAGTTGCAGGAACCTGGAAAGATTTAACGGATTCAGTTAACTCGATGGCGGGTAATCTTACCGCACAAGTACGGAATATTGCGGAAGTGACAACCGCTGTGGCAAATGGTGACTTATCTAAAAAAATTACAGTAGATGTTAAAGGGGAAATTCTCGAACTGAAAAACACTATTAATATCATGGTGGATCAGTTAAATTCCTTCGCATCTGAAGTAACGCGGGTGGCGAGAGAAGTGGGTTCCGAAGGCAAACTCGGCGGTCAAGCTGAGGTGAAAGGAGTTGCCGGAACTTGGAAGGATTTAACTGATAGCGTTAACTTCATGGCAGGCAGTTTGACAGCACAAGTGCGGAACATCGCCGAAGTGACAACCGCTGTGGCCAAGGGCGATTTATCTAAGAAAATTACAGTAGATGTTAAAGGCGAAATTCTCGAACTGAAAAACACCGTCAACACGATGGTAGACCAGTTAAATTCCTTCGCATCTGAAGTAACCAGGGTTGCTAGGGAAGTGGGAACAGAAGGGAAATTAGGCGTACAAGCCCAAGTGCAGGAAGTAGCAGGAACCTGGAAAGATTTAACGGATTCAGTTAACTCAATGGCCGGGAATTTAACAGCACAAGTGCGAAACATTGCTGAGGTGACGACGGCGGTTGCTAACGGTGACTTATCTAAAAAAATTACGGTACAGGTTAAAGGCGAAATTCTCGAACTGAAAAACACCATTAACGTGATGGTGGATCAGCTTAATTCCTTCGCTTCTGAAGTCACGCGGGTGGCTAGGGAAGTGGGGTCGGAAGGTAAACTGGGCGGTCAAGCCGATGTTCGAGGCGTAGCAGGAACTTGGAAGGATTTAACGGATTCAGTTAATTTTATGGCCGGTAGTTTGACCGAACAAGTAAGAAATATTGCGGCTGTTACGACGGCTGTGGCAAATGGTGACTTGTCGAAGAAAATTACTGTAGATGTTAAAGGTGAAATTCTGGAGTTAAAAAACACTGTCAATACGATGGTGGATCAGTTAAATTCCTTCGCATCTGAAGTAACTAGGGTTGCTAGGGAAGTGGGAACCGAAGGCAAATTAGGGGTGCAAGCTGAAGTTAAAGGAGTTGCAGGAACCTGGAAAGATTTAACGGATTCAGTTAACTCGATGGCCGGCAATTTAACAGCCCAAGTGCGGAACATTGCCGAAGTGACAACCGCTGTGGCAAATGGCGATTTATCTAAGAAAATTACAGTAGATGTTAAAGGTGAAATTCTCGAACTGAAAAACACGATTAACATCATGGTGGATCAGTTGAGTTCCTTCGCATCTGAAGTAACTAGGGTGGCGAGGGAAGTGGGAACGGAAGGTAAATTAGGCGTGCAAGCTTACGTGCGGGGTGTAGGGGGAACTTGGAAAGATTTAACCGATAATGTTAACTTGATGGCGGGGAATTTGACGGCGCAGGTGCGGAATATTGCGGAAGTGACGAAAGCGGTGGCAAATGGCGATTTGTCTAAGAAAATCACCGTCGATGTCAAAGGCGAAATTCTGGAGTTGAAAGACACTATTAACGTGATGGTGGATCAGCTTAATTCCTTCGCTTCTGAGGTAACGCGGGTGGCGCGGGAGGTGGGAACTGAGGGTAAATTGGGCGGTCAAGCTGAGGTGAAAGGAGTTGCAGGAACTTGGAAAGATTTAACCGACAATGTAAACTCGATGGCGGGGAATTTGACAGCGCAAGTGCGGGGTATTGCTAAGGTTGTGACGGCGGTGGCGAATGGCGATTTGAAGCGCAAATTAATGCTGGAAGCTAAGGGAGAAATTGCGACTCTGGCAGATACGATTAACGAGATGATCGATACGCTGGCGACGTTTGCCGATCAAGTTACTACAGTGGCGCGGGAAGTGGGAATTGAAGGGAAATTGGGCGGCCAGGCTAAGGTTCCGGGCGCGGCGGGAACCTGGCGAGATTTGACGGATAATGTGAATGAGTTGGCGGCGAATTTGACTACTCAACTGCGGGCGATCGCAGAAGTGGCTATTGCTGTTACCAGAGGCGATTTAACGAGGTCAATTTCCGTCGCCACAGAAGGAGAAGTTGGGATCGTTAAGGACAACATTAACCAGATGATCGCCAATCTCCGGGAGACTACGCAGAAGAATACTGAGCAAGATTGGCTGAAAACAAACCTCGCTAAGTTCACTCGAATGTTACAAGGTCAGCGGGATTTAGAAACAGTTTCTAAACTAATTCTCTCTGAATTGACGCCGCTGGTTTCTGCTCAGCATGGCGTATTCTTTATGATGGAAGCTGTGGAACACGATCCGTTTCTCAAACTGTTAAGTACCTACGCATACCGCGAACGCAAACAGTTAGGAAATAGATTCCATTTAGGCGAAGGTTTGGTAGGACAGTGCGCCCTGGAAAAGGAACGAATACTGTTGACAGAAGTGCCGGAAAACTATGTTAAAATTGGATCGGGACTGGGAGAATCTACGCCGCTGAATGTCGTGGTTTTACCCGTATTATTTGAGGGACAAGTGACGGCAGTAATCGAGTTAGCTTCGTTCCGCCGATTCAGCGAAATACACTTGACATTTCTCGACCAACTTACAGAAAGTATCGCCATTGTTTTAAATACAATTGCGGCGAGTATGCGGACGGAAGAGTTGCTAAAACAGTCGCAGTCTTTGGCAGAAGAGTTGCAAACTCAGCAAAAGGAACTAACGGAAACTAACAAGCGTCTCGAACAACAAGCGCAGTCGCTCCGCGCATCTGAGGAACTGTTGAAGAATCAGCAGGAAGAGTTGCAGCAGACGAATGAAGAACTAGAAGAACAAGCTGAATTGCTAGCGCTGCAAAATAAGGAAGTTGAGCGAAAAAACCGAGATATCGAACAGGCGAGGGGGTTGTTGGAAGAAAGAGCCGAACAGTTGGCTCTAACTTCTAAGTATAAGTCGGAGTTTCTGGCAAATATGTCTCACGAGTTGCGAACTCCGCTAAATTCGCTGTTGATTCTCGCTCGATTGCTTTCTGACAATACTGAAGGCAATTTGACTCAGAAGCAAGTTGAATACACGCGCACAATTTACTCGGCGGGAACGGATTTGTTAGGGCTGATTAATGACATCTTGGATCTCGCTAAAATTGAATCAGGCACGATGTCGGTGGAAATTGAGCAAGTGTTGTTTCCGGACTTGCGAGATCATTTGGATCGAACTTTCCGCCAAATCGCCCAGGATAAGAAGTTGAGTTTTCAAATAGAGCTTGAGGGTGGGTTGCCAAAAGGTCTCTATACTGATGCTAAACGGCTGCAACAAGTTTTGAAGAATCTGCTCTCGAATGCGTTTAAGTTTACAGAGCGGGGTGAGGTGAAATTGCGTGTAGAAGTAGCGCGGGAAGGGTGGAGTTTAGAGATAGAAACTTTAACGAGTTCCGCTACTGTTGTGGCTTTCTCAGTTAGCGATACGGGGATTGGGATTTCTGCTGAAAAACACAGGGTTATTTTTGAGGCTTTCCAACAAGCTGATGGTAGCACTAACCGCAAATACGGGGGCACGGGTTTGGGTTTGTCAATTAGTAGAGAAATCGCTAATCTGTTAGGCGGAGAAATTAAATTGACAAGTCGCCCTGGTGAGGGTAGTAGGTTCACGCTTTATCTGCCGCAAACTTACCAAGAATCGCGAATAATGAATGATCGGGAATCGGGAATGGGCAAGCAAATGGCTCAATTGCCGGCTGCTATTTCTTCTGCTGTTCCTTCGCCGAATTTCAAATTGCCGATCGCCCCTTACCCCTCACCTTTAATCTCAGATGACCGAGAAAATATTGAGAGTGGCGATCGCGTGCTTTTAATTATCGAAGATGATGTCAACTTCGCTCGCATTCTGTTGGATATGGCGCAGGAACAGGGTTTTAAAGGTTTGGTGGCTTTGCGGAGCGATATCGGTTTGGCGATGGCGCGAGAGTTCAAGCCAACTGCGATTATGCTGGATCTAAATTTGCCTGTGATGGATGGCTGGACAGTGCTCGATCGCTTGAAGCACGACCCGAGTACGCGCCACATTCCGGTTCACATTGTATCAGTTGAAGAAGGGCGGCAGCGCAGTTTGCAGTTAGGGGCGATCGCCTATTTACAAAAGCCTGTCAGCCGCGAAGCTTTGAGCAAAGCTTTGACTGATATTAAGGGTTTTGTGGAGCGGCCAGTGAAGAATTTGCTAGTTGTGGAAGACGACGAAACACAGCGTTTTAGCATTGTGGATTTAATCGGCAATCACGATGTTTCTACCACGGCTGTGGGGAGCGGTACAGAGGCGCTAGCAACTTTGAAATCGGGGCATTTTGACTGCGTTGTACTCGATTTGGGACTGCCAGATATGACGGGTTTTGAACTGATCGAGCAGATCAAGCAAGATGCAGCTTTAAAAAGTCTGCCGATTATTGTTTATACGGGCAAAGAGTTGACGAGAACCGAAGAAACTCAACTCAAGCGCATGGCGGAAACAATAATTGTTAAAGATGTGCGATCGCCGGAACGTTTGTTAGATGAAACAGCTTTGTTCTTGCACCGAGTCCAAGCAAATTTGCCGGAACCGAAGCGCCAAATGCTAGAGCAATTGTATCAAACAGATTCGACGCTCGCGGGCAAAACAGTTTTGATTGTTGACGACGATATGCGGAATATTTTCGCTCTGACGAGTATGCTGGAGCGCCATAAAATGAAAATTGAGTATGCTGAGAATGGCAGAGAGGGCATTGCTACATTGCAAAATACGCCTGACATCAATATTGTGTTGATGGACGTGATGATGCCAGAGATGGACGGTTACGAAACAATGCAAGCAATTCGTAATATGCCTCAATTTGCTTCGTTGCCAATGATTGCTCTTACTGCGAAAGCTATGAAGGGCGATCGGGAAAAATGTATCGAAGCTGGTGCGTCTGACTACATTACCAAACCTGTTGATACGGAACAGTTACTATCGCTGCTGCGTGTCTGGCTTTATCGATAAGGGAAAGAAGGAAGAAGGAAGAAGGAAGAAGGAAGAAGGAAGAAGGAAGAAGGAAGAAGGAAGAAGGAAGAAGGAAGAAGG
>NZ_JAUBWA010000008.1:0-100418 GCF_036702825.1 Microcoleus sp. A003_D6
CATTGGGCATTGGGCATTGGGCATTGGGCATTGGGCATTGGGCATTGGGCATTGGGCATTGGGCATTGGGCATTGGGGATTGGGCATTGGGCATTGGGGATTGGGCATTGGGCATTGGGCATTAGTTAACAGTCAACAGTCAACAGTCATCTAAAATCCATCCAATTCTAAGGGAAAAATTACAGTAAAGGAAGAGCCAACTCCTACTTCAGAAACTAATTCGATTTTACCTTGCAAGAGGTTGACTAATCGAGCGACAATTGCTAGGCCTAAGCCGGTACTGTCAGGCATCAAAGAACCCAGGGAGTTGTCGGCCCGAAAAAATGGCATAAAAATCCGATCGCAGTCTTCTGAAGCAATGCCAATTCCTGTATCCGTGATGCAGATACTCCAATGTTTGTCTGACAATAATTCGGTTTTTATAGTAATAGTACCAGCTTGGGTGTAGCGAATGGCGTTGCTGACCAAGTTGGTGACAATTTGCTGCAAGCGCAAGTAATCTGTCATAACTTGATCGAGAACCGGATCGCACTCAACGGCGATATCTAAATTTTTGGCGTTAGCCAAAGGCTCGATTATTTCGACAACAGTGCCGATCGCCGATCGCACATTTGTCGCAGTTAGCTGCAATTTTATGCGTCCCGCCTCGTACCGCGAGATTTCGAGAGTATCGTTAATTAATCTAAGTAAGCGTCTGCCATTGTTGAGGACTTTATCAATATGTGCCAAATTGGGAGCAGAATCTTTAAGTTGAGAATTGTTTCTTTGGCGCAAAAACAATTCTGAGTAACCAATAATAGAAGTGAGTGGAGTTTTCAATTCGTGAGCTAAGTGAGATAGATTATCTTGACTGGCGCGAACTAAGCGAGTCAGCTCTTGATTTGTAAGTTGCAATTGGTTTTGCAACTCATGTAGTTCTTGGAATCTGGCCTGGGTATAGGTTTTGAAACAGTCAGCAATTACTTCGTCGAGGGCACTGTCAATTAAGCGGTAAGCTCGGCTGACTTCAGCGGCTGAGCCTTTTAGCAATTCTGGCTCTAAAGCATCGAAAATTACCTGCCGCAGCAAGCGGTATTCCCGTGCAATTTCTTGGGCATCGTAGCCTTGTTTTGCTCTGACAGTCCCGTGGTCTAAACTTTTTTCTATGAGTGTCCGAATGTCGCTTTCTTCTGATTGGGACAGCATAGTTACGATCGCTTCCAGTACAATGGGAAGGCTGTCGCGCACGGAAGTGTAGGTGAGTTGCTTGGCGGTTTCGATTTGCTCGTCGGCGCGAACAGCTTCGATCCAGTTTTGGACTATTATGTCAATTTTATCTTGTAGAGCTTGGCTAAAATCTATCATGGCCCTTAATATATAAATCAAATCAGCGATCGCATTTTATCTCTCTAGGTTAGTTTAATAATTAACTTTTTGAATTTTCTCTCAACTTTTGAGCTTCGCCGAGTACCAATAGCTACTTCTAAAGACCTATTGACAAAATTGAACACTCGTGCTAGCTTAAGTAAAATTGGCTTAAAAAGTCAAGCCTAATCAAGCGTCGCGCTATCAGACCAAGCGTGTGGCTGGAGCGGAGGAACCAATTTTCGGGGCGAATCTCTACAGAATTAAAAAGCAAAGTTATAAATTGCCAAATTTGAGTGTAATTTTGAATTTTGAAATCTAAGGAGAAGGACATCTCTCAGTCCTAGCCCGTCAGCTAACTTCGCAGGCATTGAGAAGAGACTGAAAAGCCAAATTTCTGAAAAAGATAGTTTGGCTTCGTCAGTGTCTCAGGTTGGTATTGTTCAAGATTATTGTACCTGCCCTGACTCTGAAGGAGATTGAAATGTTCATACAGCTTAATTTATCTGCGATCGCACTTGCAGGAGTTGCAACGTGGAAGCGTGTAAAACCCGTTGTCATCCGAGATGCTGTTTTGTTACCTGCTGCGGGTTTTTTGGGAATTATTGGCTTGTGGTGGATTGTTGCCAGCTTCAACAGCGATTTGATTCCCACTCCGTATCAGGCGTTAATAGCTAATTTAGATTACATATTCCATCCATTTTATCAGCGCGGGCCAGGAGATTTAGGCATTGGCTGGCTGCTGCTAGCGAGTTTGCGCCGAGTGTTGGTGGGATTTTTCCTGGGTGCTGCAGTTGCGATTCCCGTGGGATTTCTGATCGGGATGTCGAAACCGGCAATGATGGCGCTCAATCCGCTGATTCAAATCTTCAAACCGGTGTCGCCGCTAGCTTGGCTGCCCATAGCTCTATCGATTTTTAATTTAGCAGAGCCGTCGGCAATTTTTGTCATATTCATCACGTCTTTGTGGCCGACAATTATCAACACAGCTTTGGGAGTTTCTAGCGTTTCCCAGGATTATCTGGATGTGGCGCGAGTGTTGGAAATGCCGCGCTGGAGGCGGATTACCAAGATAATTTGGCCTGCGAGTTTGCCATACATTTTTACAGGTTTGCGGATTAGTTTGGGGATTGCTTGGCTGGTGATTGTGGCGGTGGAAATGCTGACAGGCGGTGTGGGAATTGGCTTTTTTGTGTGGGATGAGTGGAGCCGTTTGAATCTGAGCTCGGTATTTTTAGCGGTGTTTGTAATTGGCATAACTGGATTGTTGCTCGACGCTGCTGTTGACAAAGTTCAGGAATTGGTAACGCATAGATCGATCCAGAGTCATTAGTCATCAGTCATCAGTCATCCGTCATCCTCATCTCTTGACATTATCTGCGTTTATCTGTGTTTATCTGCCTTAAATCTGCGGTTGCTCTATCGATCGAAGATTTATGCAATTGCTCGTCTATTAGTCATTGCCAATCTAAAATCTAAAATGGTATGAGTGACAAGTTTTCCAATGAATGGAACCGCCGAGAGTTTTTGCAAGGAATGGGAGCGGCGGCGGCGGCGGGAATGGCTTTATCTGGTTGTGCAATTAGCGCGGATCGATCGGCAAAAGGACTCACAGAAGAAGCCTCAGCCGTAAAGCCGGTCGTCGATTCCGGAACCTTAGAAAAACCAAATTTAACCGTAGGATACGTGCCGGTTAACGATTGTGCACCATTTGCGATCGCCTGGAAAAAAGGCTTTTTCCGCAAATACGGTTTAAACGTCAAACTCAACCGCGAAGCAAGCTGGGCAACCTCCCGCGACGGCATAATCTTCGGCCGCCTCGACGCCTCCCCAGTCGTATCCGGCGCCGTCACAAACGCCCGAATTGGCGCCGAAGGAGCGCGGCACGCACCCCTGTGCGCGGCAATGACAATTCACCGCCACGGCAACGCCATGACGATGAACAAAGCTATGTGGGATTCCGGTTTGCGCCCGTGGCACGAATACAACGGCAATTTGGAAGAATTTGGCAAACAATTTCGAGCCTTTTTTGACAGTCAGCCAGCGGAAAACAGGGTTTGGGCAGTGGTTCTGAGTTCTGCGATTTACGAATACTTTGTCCGCTACATATCCGCGGCTGCCGGTGTCGATCCGTTGAAAGAATTTCGGGTAATTATTGTGCCGCCGCCGCAGATGGTAACTAATATCAGGATTGGCGCTATGCAGGCTTACATGGTGGCCGAACCTTGGAATACGCGGGCAATTCAAGGCAATTTGGGAGTGGGTTTTACCTTCGTGCAAGGCAAGGAAGTTTGGCTGGGACATCCCGATCGCCTTTTGGGAGTAATGGAATCATTCATTGACGAAAATCCGAAGACTTATTACTCGCTGGTTAAGGCAATGGTTGAAGCTTGTCAGTATTGCAGCAACCCGGAAAATCGCAGTGAAATATCGGCGCTGCTGACTGAGCGATCGTTTACGGGGGCGAAACCGAAACAAGGGGCGATCGACAAATTTACGCGACCGGCAATAGTTGGCGACTACAACTATGGAGGGTTTGACGGAAAAGACCGCACCGTACAATCGGAAGATGCAACTATTTTCTATGACATTCCTAAGAATTTGCCTCAAATACCGGGAAATCATTCAACATTTATGTGGCAGTCTCAGAGTATTTGGTTGATGACTCAAGCCGCTCGCTGGGGACAGATTAAAGAAGTGCCAAAAAATGCTGAGGAATTAGCTAAAAAAGCTTGGAAAACCGACCTTTACCGCCAGATTGTTGCCGAAATGGCGATCGGTTGTCCCCAGGAAGATTACAAAGTGGAACCTGCGGAAGCTTTCATTGATAAAAAGGCATTCGATCCGAGCGATCCGGTGGGTTATTTGAATAGTTTTGAAATTCGAGCCAACCGCCCTCAGTCTTTTTTTCAGTCTTAATGTTTGAGATGTTGCGCTTTTCCTAATGTCCCGCCAGGGAATGAATTCCCTGGCTAATAGAAGACAGTCGGTTGAAACCGACTGGCCAATTTTAGGATTTAGGGGATAGCCCGAAAATTCAATTAGCACTTTACTACTTTTGAGGAGAATACCATGAGTCAATACACTTCTACTTCTACCAGTACCAAAAGTTCCGTCAAGAGCGATCGTCTCTTTCTGGAAATAGAGAATTTGTTCAAGTCGTATAAAAATGCTGACGGCAGCGAATTTAGCGTTCTGGAAAATATCAATTTAAGTATTGGAGAAAACGAATATATTTCCGTAATCGGTCACTCTGGTTGCGGCAAATCAACGCTGCTAAAAATAGTCGCAGGTTTGGAAAAACAAAGTGCGGGAATGGTGACACTGGAAGGAAAAGAAATCCGCAAACCGGGAGCCGATCGCATGATGGTATTTCAACACTACGGATTGCTGCCTTGGCTGACGGTGCGGGAAAATATTCGGCTGGCAGTTGATGAAGTTTTGCGAAGTCTTAGCCGTTCCGAGAAGATTAGTCTTGTCAACGAACACCTAGCAATGGTAAACTTAACAGCAGCAGCCGACAAATATCCAGACGAAATTTCAGGAGGCATGAAACAGCGAGTTGGGATTGCGCGAGCTTTGGCGATTCGACCGAAAATGTTATTAATGGACGAACCGTTTGGAGCGCTGGATGCTCTGACTCGCGGCAAGTTGCAGAAACAGGTGCTGGATATCTGGGAAAATCACAGACAAGCTGCAATGATGATTACTCACGATGTGGATGAAGCTATCTATATGTCCGATCGCATTGTGCTGATGACAAACGGCCCGGCGGCGACAATAGGAGAGATTTTGTCAGTGCCGTTTGCGCACCCGCGCGATCGCCAGGAGTTGCGGGAATCGAAGGAGTATTACGAACTCCGCAACTATGCTTTGAATTTTCTCGATCGCTACTTTACCCAAGACGAATAACACCCGACGGATCGACATAACAATACACTTAAGAGAGGTCAAGCCTGTGAATCTCAAAACAATGTTAGCGCGTTTTGAAAGTGCATTGGGATACCAAAACTTAGCCGAAGAAATGGTGTTGCTGCCGGAGCCAAAATTACCAATTTCTAAGAAATCAAAATCTCCAAAAGAGTCAAAAACAATCAATTTTATTGTCGGTTACAACAGTTCTCCCCAAAGTCAAATAGCTCTGGATATTACCCTTTGGATGGCGCATCAAACTCGTTTAGTAACAACTGAAGAAGTCACAGTTCAAGTCGTCTACGTTATCGAGGAAGCGCCCAAAAGTTACGGCGAAGATACTTGCAAATTGGCTGTAAAAAATGCCTTGGCAGCCCAGAAAGTGTCGGATTTAGAGGAAACATTCGCCCTTAATTGTGCAGCGCCTGCGCTCGCTTTACCTCCAACCGAAATCCCATCAGTATCCCAGGAAAAAAGTTGGATCGATCCGCTGTATTTCCAAGCAATTTTTGGTCAAAATAATGAGTACGAGGTAGCAGATAAGTTGCTGTGGGAAGCGCGCTGTTTGGCTGAGGAATGGCGCGGTTTATTCAAAGCTCATTTGCGTATCGGGCGGGTTGCTACAGAACTGAGAAATGTGGTTGAATTAGAATCAGCAAATTTACTGTTTTTGGGCTGCAATTCTGGCAACCACCCGCTGGTTAGGGAACTAGGCAATAATTTTCCTTGCTGCGTGCTCGGGATTCCTGCGGCACTCAGCTATCAAATGGATTTTGTGCCTGAAGAAAGTTTGAACAAGTTACAGTTCGCTACAGCTATAACTACAGGTTAAACCTGTTCTGTCGTGAACCCGGAACCGAATTATGTAACCCACATTCCGCAGATATTCAGACAAATTTAATAATTTTAAATTTGGAGGCATGAAACCCTGAAATAAATACCTAGCAAAAATTTCAAGTTTTGCTAAAATTAGATAATAGAGTCAGCAACCAAGGTGTAAAAAATCATGAATCAGCCCCAAGACGAAATTAAAGTCCTCAATATAGACCATTTAGGAATAATAGCCGGAATTATCGATGAAATGGAACTGGTAGAAATAGTGAATCAACAAGTGGGCATCAAAGAAAAAGAGAGCCTAACTCCTGGACAAGTAATGAAAGCCATGATTTTGAATGGATTAGGGTTTTTGAGCGCCCCGTTATACTTATTTGAGCAGTTTTTTGTCGGGAAAGCAACAGAACATCTGATTGGAGAAGGAGTACTACCATCACATTTAAATGATGACCGATTAGCCAGAGGATTAGACAAATATTATGCAGTAGGCACAACACAACTATTTACAGCAATCGCCATAAAAGCCGCCGAAAAATTTCAAGTAAAAATGAATAGCATACATTTGGACGGAACTTCAATGTATGTACATGGGGAATACGCAAAGCCGTCAGAAAAAGAAGTCGATTCAGTCAAGATTGAACCAGAAGTGAAAAATTCAGAATCCGAGCCTGAATCAGAGATGAAAGCCATAGAACTCAAACATGGATATTCGAGGGATCATCGACCAGATCTGAAGCAATTTATTGTTGACATGATTTGCACAGGAGATGGAGACATACCATTATATCTCAAAATAGACTCGGGAAATATCGATGACAAAAGTGTGTTTGTAGAAAGATTAAAAGAATTCAAAAAATCCTGGACATTTGAAGGTATAAATGTAGCAGATAGTGCCTTATATACCAAAGATAATATCATCGCGATGAGAGAAATGAAATGGATAACTAGAGTTCCTTTAAGTATAAAATCAGCTCAGGAAAAAATCTTAAATATCGAAGACGACCAATGGACAAAGAGCGAAATATCAGGATATAAAATGGTCGAGAAAGAAAGTGATTATGGAGGAATAAAGCAAAGATGGTTAATCGTAGAAAGTGAAGCGAGGAAAAAATCAAGTATTAAACAAGTAAATAAGCAAGTAGAAAAACAAAAAGAAAAAGCATCAGCCGCTCTGGGCAAGCTATCCAAACAAACTTTTGCTTGTGAACCCGATGCTAAAATGGCAATAGAAAAATTATCAAATTCATTCAAATATCATAAAATTAACAATATTCAATATCAAAAAACAGCCGAATATGAGCAATTAGGTAGACCCAGTAAATTGGCAATGCCCACTCAAATCAATTATCGAGTAACAGGTGAATTAGAGACTAAATTAGAAGTAATTGAAGCTGAAAAGACTAGGGCAGGCAGATTTATTTTAGCAACAAATGTTATTGATAAAAATGAATTGAGTAATGACGACGTACTCAAAGAATACAAAGCGCAACAATCTACAGAAAGAGGATTTAGATTCCTGAAAGATCCGTTGTTTTTTACTTCAAGTGTCTTCGTAAAAAATCCTCAGAGAGTAGAAGCAATTGCCATGATAATGGGACTGTGTTTGTTGGTCTATACCCTAGCACAAAGAAAGCTAAGACAAGAATTAGAATCATCAGGAATTTCGGTCAAGAATCAGGTAAAAAAATTAACAAATAAACCGACTATGCGCTGGATATTTCAGGTATTTCAGGCAGTACATTTGATCGGGGTCAATGGACAAAAGCAAGTGAGCAATTTAACGGTAGAACATCGAAAAATCCTCTCTTGTTTAGGGACAGTCTGTCGTCAATATTATCTGATTATTTAATCGGGAGGATTTGACGTATTCAAATTGAGATACTTGTTGATAAAAATACATCCTTAGCCAAGATAATTATTATCTTGGTCGAAAAACCTATGGATTTATTGGAGTGTATTTTCTGATAAATTGAGCAAGTTATTGTCAGGGAAAAAGCCGGGATTTAATTTGAGATATTTTCTACTAATTTTCATAAAAAGTAGAAACTAAAGTTTAAAAAATTAGACTAAAAAAGTTGGATGGCTGGAATTTCTCAAAAATACCAGTAAGATGAATCACATCTGCGGAATGTGGGGTCTAACTCGTTCAACCAAGTGATATCAACCCGCACTCCGATCGGAGATTGCAGTGTGGTTTGCAGTCAGAGCGATCGCAAAAAAAATGGAAGAATTTGCTCTTCCATTTTTAAATAAAAACTCTTCGTCCTGACTGCAAACCACTTTTATTATTGGTAATTCACCGGACACGATCGAATTTTTGATTAAACCGCAGCTAACTCTGGAGTCGGGCGCTTGCTGTGGCGGATACCCTCGATCGCGCTTGCGTAATCCTTCGCCTTAAACACGGCAGAACCCGCGACGATCGCATTTGCGCCCGCTTCCAGAACCTGCCAAGTATTGTTCGTCTTCAAACCGCCATCTACCTCAATCCAAGGATCGAGGCCCTTGTCGTCGCACATTTTTCGCAACTGGCGAATTTTCGGCAGCACCGCCGGGATAAAACTTTGACCGCCAAAGCCCGGATTCACGCTCATAATCAGCACCAAATCGCAAAGTTCCAGCACGTACTCAATCAACTCCAGCGGCGTCGAAGGATTGAGAACCACACCAGCCTGCTTGCCCAATTCCCGAATTTGACCGAGGGTGCGGTGCAAATGAGGCGAAGCATTATGTTCGGCGTGAACCGAAATAATGTCAGCACCAGCCTTAGCAAAGTCCTCGACGTACTTCTCCGGCTCCACAATCATCAGGTGGACATCGATTATCTTGGTAGTAACGGGACGAATTGCTTCGACAATCATCGGCCCGATAGTAATATTAGGAACAAAGCGACCGTCCATCACATCTACGTGAATCCAGTCAGCCCCAGCTCGATCGACTGCCTGAATCTCTTCTCCGAGACGGCTAAAATCGGCTGATAATATGGATGGAGAAATAACGATCGGTTTTTGAGATTTGGTCATGGCTAAGTCTGTTCTCCTGTCTGCGGTGCTGTATCCAGTTTATCAAAATACGGCTCTCCGGGTATAAAAGTTGCTCGCGGGCGATCGCGGAATCTGGATCGCCGAAAAATTTTGCCTCTGACAGACAAGTTTGGCGATCGCACCAGCCCTGAAGAAAGGAATTTTGGTTTAGGATATTAATTTTCCCTCTAACAAATAACTTTTGTGCAAAATCTGACCTTCTGCAAATTTTGAGTAGCGAATGATGAAAAATACAGATCCCTTAGAAAATCCTGAACTCGATCGTGCAAGTCTGTTTGTATTAATGATCCCAGTCATCGGCTTTTTCCCCGCCCTGTGGACTCTTTACCGCCGTCAGGGCACTCCCGAACGCAAAGCCATCAGCCGCTTGGCAATTGCCCTTGCATTTAGCTGGCTTTTAGGACATATTCTTTTAGAAGCTGGAGCGATTTCTGCGGAATCTCCGACACTTCCCATGTTATTAATGAGTAGCCTGCTGACAACCAGCTATTTCATCGTTGCTCTGGGACTGATGGTTCGCCTCTGGAAGCGTCAACCGCTATGGTTGCCCGGAATTAGCCGCGTAGCCGAGCAAGTGGTTGGCAAACATTTATCATAATTTAGGGTTCTTTTGAACCCTTACCGTATTGATTGATTGCGTCTTCAGCTTGATACTACATATTGCCACGATCTTTTTTTATTTTTGTTGTGTGTGAGGAAGCCAGTGCCAGCTCAAAAAATTCCTAATCAAGACCCTATCCAACAATCAACTGCTCAACCTGCAACCAAAAAAGCTTCCCAGCCCCATCGAGGTCGCTGGCTGGGTTTTGGTTTTGGTTTGGCTGGAGTAGCCATGCTCTCAGCCACAGCCGGAGCGCTGCTAGCCGTCTCCCTTTCCACAACGCCGCTTCAGCAACAGAAGTTGAGCCCTGAAGAAGCGGCGGTGTTTTCTCAAGGCGACATGGCAAAGCTCAGCATGAAAATGCCGGAGCTGACTCGCCCAGTGAATATTTTAGTTTTAGGACTTAAAGTTCTGAGTTCAGACCTCGACGGCCATCCCGATAAAGAGCTGGGATACGAGGTCTGGCAAAACTCTTTCAAGGGGTTAACCGATACCATGCTGTTGGTGAGGTTTGACCCTCAAAATAAAAAGTTAAGCGTGCTTTCCATTCCGCGAGACACCCGCACCTATGTTGAAGGTAGGGGTGAAGTGAAAATCAACGAAGCTAATTACTACGGCGGCCCGGCTTCGTCAGCGAAGTCAGTTAGCGGACTCTTGGGCGGCGTGGGAATTGACCGCTATGTCACAGTCAATATTCAAGGCATCAAAAGTTTGGTAGATGCACTTGGTGGGATTACTATTAATGTCCCTAAAGACATGAAGTATACCGATGAAAGCCAGCATTTATATATAAATTTAAAGGCTGGCAAGCAGAAGCTCAACGGCGAACAAATCGTGCAATATTTGCTTTACCGGCACGACGATTTGGGCGATATCGGTCGAGTGCAGCGGCAACAATTGTTGATGCGGGCTTTTGTGGAACAGGAAGTTAATGTAGGTTTGCTGTCTCGCTTGCCGAAGATTTTATCGGTGATTCAGTCTCACATTGACACGAATTTGAGTATAGAAGAATTAGTGGCTTTGGCTGGTTTTGCTACTCAAACCGATCGCGCTAACGTGCAAATGTTGATGGTTCCCGGCCAGTTCAGCGATCCCAAGGACTACAAGGCTAGTTTTTGGTTGCCAGACCAATATGCCATCGAAACTATGGTGTCAGAACATTTTGACTTCGGTCAGAATAGTTGGACAATTGAGAATGCTGATGCGACTTTTCTGAAGGTGGCGATTCAAGATAGTACCGGAGATCCATCGGCTGTTGAAGATTTTGTCAATAGTCTGACTCAAGCCGGTTATCGGAATGTTCAGGTTTATAAGGATTGGCCCGAACCGCTGGACGTAACGACGATTGTAGCTCAAGACGGCAATATTAAAAGTGCTCGAGCCATTCGCCAGTCTTTGGGTTTTGGGGATGTGCTGGTTGAGAGTACCGGTTCTTTGCAGTCGGATGTGACAATCAGATTGGGCAAGGATTGGTTGGAGAAAAAGGCTCAGTCCGGCGGGGCGGCTAAGTCTTTTTAAACTGGATTATAACTGGGGTATTTGTAGGGACACAGCATTGCTGTGTCCTATTATTTTCTGTTGGTATGAGATGGAGGCGATCGCTTTTTTGCCGATTTACTGATACTATATTTTTTGGTAATGATGAATCACGATCGCCATACCGATACTTCCCTCCCCAATCACAAGTCAAACAATAATCAACAAGGGAAAGCTTAAGATATTTTATAAAGGCAGGGTTGATGAACAAGGGTGATAAAATAGACCGACAGCGGGAACATCAGGCAAATGAACGCACCTTTCTGGCATGGTTGCGAACTTCACTGGCTTTAATTGGTTTTGGGTTTGCGATCGCTCGGTTCAGTTTATTTCTGCGCCAATTTCAAGCTACAGTGACTCAGCAACAAGTTTCCTCCCCTCCCTTCTTCAACTCAGAAACTTTAGGGCTAAGTCTGGTCGTTTTTGGCATTGCGGTGATTGCCTTAGCAGCATGGCGTTACAATCGAGTTTTCTGGCAAATTGAGCGAGGTGATTATCGCCCAAATCGCGTGCTCGTTTGGATACTGACGGGAGTTGTGATGATTTTAGGAACGTTAAGCATTCCCTTGTTGCTATGGCGCGATCGCGGAAATATAGCTCCCACTTCAACTCCTAAAAATTCTCAATTCTAAGTTAACCCGATCGCTTAGCTAAATTGCCTCTTCCTTCATTCAGCTACCATATAAGCGTCCCCAATTGTTTTGATTTGTTCCAAACGCAATCGGTCAGTTACTCGAATTGAGGTGGTCTATCGTGCCAGTAAACTGGCTAAAATCGCAAGTTTGAGCTTTGTTGCGGCTTAAAAATTTTCAAGTTCCATTAATCTCGATCGCCCACAGGTAAACTCAGTATAAACCCTGTTTGACCGAGTATGGCAGCATCTAGTTTGATATCGCCACCGTGGGCCCGTGCAATTTCCCTTGCTAAACTTAGCCCCAATCCCGATCCTTCGATTTTTTGGATCTGTCTGGAGTCGCCGCGATGGAAGCGCTCAAAAATACGATCGCGCTCCCTCAAAGAAATATCTTGAGAGCTATTGACAATTTTGACAATTACTCTTTTTCCCTGACAGTTAGCCTGTAACCTGAGCCAACCCTTCGGTAAATTATATTTAATCGCATTACCAACCAGATTTTGCAAAACCTGCACCACCAAATCGCGATCTCCCTTAATATATAAATTAGGAGCAATTGCCATTTGCACATCTAAATGCGGTGCTAGCAGTTCCATATCTTCGGCAATTTCCGATAGCAAAGCCGACATATTCACCTCAACCAAATGTAAACCCATACGTCCGGCATCGGCGTGAGAGAGTAAGAGAAGTTTACGGGTTATTTCACTCAAACGGCGCACTTCATCCAATAAATTACTCAGGGTTTGCTGCACCTGGGAACCAGATTCAACTTGATGCAAAGCCCGTTCGAGTTGACCTTGCAAAATTGCCAGGGGAGTCTTTAATTCGTGGGCGGCATCTCCACTAAAACGAGAAGCTTGTTTAAAACTTCGCTCCAGACGTTCTAACATCTGATTGAACACAAAAATTAATTCTACAAACTCTATATCCGTTGCTCCGTCAGGGACGCGCCGATCGAGTCCTTGTACGGTGACATTGCGAATTGCGATCGTGAGTCGCCCAATGGGATACAGAATACTCCGCGATATCAACCACGCTCCACCTGCTACGAATAACAGCATTACGGGAATAGAAATTAGAAAGATATTGCCAATCGATGCCATTTCCCGATCGATCGCTTGTAAGTTAACAGCGATCGCTATTTGAGTCTGAGGAGAATGAATCGCGCCCACACGCCAAACGGCTTTCCTAGTACGCTGGGTTGCTAGTTTAGCTTTGAAAACTCGAGGAAAATTGGGTCGATCGAATTGAGGAGGTCGATCGCGCGGGGGTCTTCTTTCTATTGGTGAAAATGAATCGAGCCGATGGGGAGGTGGTGGATAGAGTGAATCTGGTGGATTGGGAGGTGGTGGATAGAGTGAATCTGGTGGAGGGGGAGGTTCTAATTGAAAAGGTATTCTGGCAGGATCGGGAGGCGGTTGGGGCAGCGATCGCCATAATGAATTAGCATCAAGTCCATCTTGCCACTTGCTCGATCGGTAGAGCAAATTACCATCTCTATCAGTCACCAGCAAAGCCGCGGTAGTTTCCCCATCATTCATGCCCAAAACTGAGGGCAAAGAATCACTATAAACATCCCATTGCGTCGATTGCGGGCGGGTAGATTGGATTAACTGATTCTTGATTTCAGCATCAAGACGTTTGACCTTAGCATCGTAAATCAACCACCACGAAACAATACTAAAGCCAATCAGAGCAACACTTGCCAGAACAGCAGATAATAGAGTAATCCGAAAGCGAAAAGATTGCAGTTTCACGATGGGGAATCAGGTTTGCGAAACCGATAGCCAACGCCCCGCACGCTCTCAACCCATCCTGTACCGCCGATCGGTTCAATTTTCTTGCGAATGCGTTGAATACATACATCTACCACATTCGTATTCGGATTAAAATCATAACCCCAGATATGTTCGAGGATTTGTGTGCGGGTGAGTACCCTACCCGGCGATCGCATCAGATATTCCAACAGATTAAACTCGCGGGTTGTAAGTTCTACCGCATGGCGATCGCAAGTAACTTCTCGCAAAATGCGATCGAGCTTAACTGGGCCAACGCTCAGAATATTTTGCCCGCCGCCCGAAGCCCGCCGCATCACAGCATAAATCCGAGCCACTAACTCCTCAACAAAAAACGGTTTAGCCAAATAGTCATCAGCACCGAGATGCAATCCTTCAATGCGATCGTCTAGTTCATTGCGAGCAGTTAATAAAATCACAGGTACGTTGCGTCCAGCCTTTCGCAGATGTTTGAGGATAGATAATCCATCTTTTCCCGGCAATACAATATCGAGGACGATCGCATCGTACTCATTATCCATCGCCCGATCGCAGCCATCATTGCCATTATCGCAATAATCCACCACAAAACCTTGTTCTTTCAAGCCGATACAAACAAAATTGGCGATTTTTTCTTCATCTTCAACGTATAGAACATTCATAGATTTAGATCGAGTTGGGCATTGGGCATTGGGCATTGGGCATTGGGCATTGGGCATAGTTTCTTTTTCGGTGGTGATTATACCGTCATCATTGATTGAACTAAATTACAAAACTGTAATCTATCCGCAGTGTTCCCGGTCATGTTTGGGGAGTTTGATGTAGCTATAAACATTTTTGGATTCGCGATCGTAACTCTGATGAAAATTGCTTCACTGCTAGCATTACCTGCTACAGCCTTGCTGCTGGGATTTAGCAGCTTGACTTTTCCCGATCGGACTACAGCTAGTTCTAACTCATATGTTGCACCATTTTCAAGAACGGGCAAGATGCCCGTTCCACAAGAAAATTTACTCTTTGTGGAACAGGCATCTTGCCTGTTGCCCTCAAGAACCGGCAAGATGCCCGTTCCACAAGAAAATTTACTCTTTGTGGAACAGGCATCTTGCCTGTTGCTGACAGAGGTGCAACATCTCAGTTCAAATACTGTAATAGCCCAGAGCCAGCCCGAACCCAGTCAAGAGCGCAGACATCCGCCCCGTATAGATTTTGCCGCTGCGGCCAAACAATTAGGAGTCACCGAAGCGGAGTTAATCGAAGCATTGGGGCTACCCGCCAAACCGCCGGAACCACCAACTGAAAATAATCGCCCGCCCAGCCCACCGCCCCCTCCTCGTTTAGATATTCCCGGTGCAGCGAAAAAGTTGGGAGTCACAGAAGCAGAGTTGATTAAAACTTTGGGCATTCCACCGCGCCCGCCGGGCGATCGTAACCTACCCCCAAATTCGGAAAAACCCTAATTTCTCTACATTACAAAACTGTAATAACAGCACAGGGATAAATGTCATTTTCAACCACCTTAATGATTGTAGAGACTAACTCAAAGGCCGATCGAGAATTCATTCCTTTAGCCTGAAAGTTACTTCAAACCTAGAAAAATAATCGAGGGAATCACATCATGCCACCACTATTTTATAATTCAAACAACGCACAAGGAAATCCTCCTCAAAACCAAGGTGCACCGGGCAATATTCCTCCCCAAAACCAGCAAGCACCGGGCAATGTTCCTCCTCAAAACCAGCCCGGACAACTTGCCAGTTCTGCTCTACCTCCCCAAAATCAAACTCCACCCCCTCCGCCAGCTAACAGTATTAGTACCACAGCAGGAAACGACAATATTACCGGAGATAGTTTAGATAACTTCATCCTCGGTAGTAGCGGCACAGATACCATAATTGGAGGATTAGGCACGGATACAATGAGCTATCTTTCCCTTACCAGCAGCATTAGCCTTGAGGCGAAAGGTATTGTAGATAAAGGCGCAGCAGGTACAGATACCCTGCAAAATATAGAACAAATAATTGCTCCTTTAGGACAGAGTAATACCATCGATGCTTCTACAGGTAGCGGCACAGCTTCTATTAATGTGGATTTGTCGCAGAATAGTTTGGCGGTTAACAATTTACCCGGTATCGGCACTCTGAATTTTACGGTAGAGAATTTCGTTAACGTCACAGGTACTCCGAATGTAGATGTGCTTACGGGAAACATCGAAAACAATTCTTTAGTAGGAGGAGATGGTAACGATACACTCTCAGGTTTGCGCGGCAATGATACCCTGATAGGAGTAAATCCATCAAGTGCTGCACCGGGAAGCAATGAAACCGACGTGCTGATTGGGGGTCGGGGGAGAGATGTTTTTGTGCTAGGTGATGCCACCAACACATACTATCAGGGAACAGGAGTTGCACTGATTCAGGATTTCCAACAAGGAATCGATCGCATTCAGCTACGTGGCAGCCTTTCCAACTACAATATTGTGGGTAACTCCATCAATTTGGCTGGTACATCTGACCAAATTGCTGTAATTCAAGGCAGCTTTACTCCTGATAGTTTCATATTCGTGTAATATCAATTCCGGTAGCATCGTCGGGTCTCAAATCCAGTCAACAGCCAACAATCTAATTCATCTGCGTTAATCTGTGTTAATCTGCCATCATCTGCGGTAAAAAAAAGAGAATTTGTTAACCGCAGATGACAAGGGATTGACGCAGATTAACGCAGATGAAAGGAGCAAAAGCACTAATTTTCTGCAAACGCCGATCGCCCTTTAATCCAATCGAGTAAAATAGGATTGACCAATTCCGGCGCTTCATCTTGGGGACAATGGCCCACTCCCTCCAAAGGAATAAACTTTTCCACAGCCGGAAACTTTGCCAATTCTCGGCCCAATGCGATCGGCTCCCAAGGGTCATCCGTACCCCACAAAATCAAAGCCGGACAGCTCAAACGCGGCAACAAATCCTCCGGTAGCGGGCCTTGAGAATAACTGATAAAAGCCACAAATACTTCGACTGCGCCGCTATCTTGGGCAGGTTTCAGCAGCATATTTACGAGTTCGTCGCTGACAGCTTCAGGACGGCGATATGCTTGTAAAAGCACTTTTTTTACTGTTTTTGGCGTTGCTAATTGTTTAAAAAATAATTGACTTATCCACTTGACATTTAAAACTTTTTGTGCAATTGGCGCTCCAAAACTGCGATACCAAGGCAATTCGGCGCGTTTGCGATCGTGCAGCAAGCGCAGGGAACAATTGAGTAAAATTACGCCAGAAGCAATATCGGGAAAATCAACAGCCGCTTGCATAATTGCCACGCAGCCGATCGAATTTCCCACCAAAAAAGCCGGCCCGCCCGCAACTTCCCGACAAAAATCAGCAATTAGCTGTCCCCAAGTTTCAAAAGTATAGTCAATCTCAAGTTTGGGCGCTGGTTTAGCAGAACCGCCAAAACCGATGAGGTCGATCGCGTAACACCGGCAATCAGCAGCCAGCGCCGGCAAATTCTTGCGCCAGTGGCCCCAAGACGCGCCAAAACCGTGGACAAACACCACCGCAGGCCCCTGCGAACCCGCAGTTTGGTAGCAAATCGGAAAGCCTTTCCACAGCCAAGTTTGGGGCGAAATAAGTGTTGACGAAGTGGGAGTAGAAGATGTCATGCGATTTTAGATTTTAGATTTTAGATTGGGCATGGGGCATGGGGCATAGGGCATGGGGCATTGTTAGCTGCTGACTGCTGACTAATGACTACTTTGCAGTTAGAGCCGATATTATGTCAGGATTAAAGATGCTGACTTCTTTGCCTTATTAAAATTTCCCTTATGCCACCGATCGTTTCCACTGCTGTCGTACCGTTTCTGGGGTCAGAAATTGTACCAGACTACGACACTGCCAAAGTAGTTATCTTACCAATTCCCTACGAGGCAACCACCACTTACCGCCGGGGGTGCGAAAACGGGCCGGCGAAACTTCTAGAAGCTTCTCATCAACTCGAGTGCTACGACGAAGAACTAGATTCCGAAGTTTGCTACGATGTCGGAATTTATACAAAAGAGCCGATCGCCGACACTCGCAACAGGCAACCGGTTTCATCCTCAGAAATGCTGCGAGTCACCCAAGCCGCAGTCCACCAGCTAGTTACCGAAAATAAATTTGTCATCTCCCTCGGAGGCGAACACAGCATCACTGCGGGCGTTGTCGAAGGTTATCGCCAAGCATACCCAAACGAACCTTTCACAGTCGTGCAAATTGACGCCCACGGCGACTTGCGGCACGAATACGAAGGTTCCATCCACAACCACGCCTGCGTGATGCGGCGTATTGTAGATATGGGCTTGCCGACACTGCAAATCGGGATTCGCGCTATCTGCAAAGAAGAAGCAGACTTGATTAAAGCAAAACAGCTAAACGTGATTCGAGCTCGCGAAATCGCTACTCAACCGGATTGGGCCGATCGGGCAATTGCCAGCATAACAACTAAGCGAGTATTTTTGACGATCGACTTAGACGGCATCGATCCAACATTAATGCCAGGGGTGGGCACACCCGAACCGGGCGGGTTAAATTGGTATTCCCTCACCGCATTTTTGCGCCGCATCTTCGAGTCCTACGAAGTAATCGGGTGTGACATTATGGAATTAGCACCTATTGTAGATTCTGTAGTCTCAGAATTTACGGCCGCCAAATTAGCATACAAACTTATTGGATATCAAGCTCTGGCTCAAGGTTGGCTAAAGCCAGACGAGGAATAAATCGGGAAGTACGAATCACAATAGGCTGTTGGTAAGGCTAGAATTAAGCTAAAGGCAAACAACAGCCAATTTTATTCGTGCTGACAGTTTCATCTTTCATGCTGGCAAATACTCCTCTTCACCTCCTGAAAACATGAGTTTACTAATCGATACAACGGGTACTCCCATTAACGGCTACGCTCCCGATTTTGAACTGCCGGGAGTGGACGAAGAAGTTCACCATTTAGCTCGATATTTAGAAAAATTTCGGGCGATCGCGGTGATATTTATGTGCAATCATTGCCCTTACGTGCAGTTGTATCTCAATCGTATGAAAGAACTTCAAGCAGAGTTTCAAGATCGAGATGTTACTTTAATCGGGATTAATGCTAATGATGCAAACCAGTATCCCGACGACAGTTTTGAGAACATGAAAATTTTTGCCGCCAACAATCAACTCAACTTCCCGTACATCCGAGATGTTGCTCAAGATGTGGCTGAAAGTTTTGGGGCTTCTAAAACGCCGGAGGTTTTTTTGTTAGACCAAGACGGCAAACTGCGCTATAAAGGTTTAATTGACGACAACGCTGACGATCCGGCGGCGGTGCAGGTTTCTTATCTGCGGAGTGCGATCGACCAATTGCTCAACAGTCAACCCGTTGAGCCTTCAACTACAGAGGCGATCGGCTGTTCCGTCAAATGGCGATCGTAGTCATTAGTCAGCAGTCATCAGTCATCAAAAAATTGGGTAGAAACCCCGTCCTTTTAGGACGGCTTTGTGTTACAATATAATTGGTCAACGACCCACCCGAGACGATGGATCAAACAGCCTATACGAGCGAAGTTCAGCTTGGTGCTGACGGCGAAGCAAAATCGGTAGACCGGGAAAAGAGGATAGGGCAATGGTAAACATCCCTAGAATCAAAAATACGAAGAATTCCGTTTGGTATTCGACACGTAAAAACCGCAGGACTTGCGGGGTTAGTCTGTGGAGCGAACATAAGACCAAATCTCTTTTAGGGTGGAGGCAGTTGCGAAGAAGCAGAAATTCAAATCGTGAGGTTTGGGAATCCCCGTACCTGATAGTCGGGGTGGATGTCAATAGAAGATGATAATCCTGGACAAACAGCATCTACTTGTAAGGTGTGCGCGGCGCACCTTACTACTACAAATAGTGTAGATTGCCTTATGGCAAATTAGAAGATAGCCCTGTGGAAAGAAAACGTATTTTCAACTCTATCGTCGCAGCCGCTGTAGCGCTGACACTGCTGATTAGTTGGAACTTGTTTCAAAGCGTTTCCACAACAACAGCGCAGCAGCGAACGTCTTTAACTGTATCGGCTGCTATCAGTCTGTCGCAAGCTTTAGGGGAAATCAAGACTGTTTATCAAAGCAGCAATCCCAATGTTACTATTACTTATAATTTTGGTGCTTCCGGTGCTCTAGAACAGCAGATTCAGCAGGGAGCCCCGGTAGATGTATTTTTCAGCGCCGCTACAAAACAAATGAACAATTTGCAGCTATCTAACCTGTTAATTAACGAGACGCGGCGCAATTTGCTGACAAATCGCCTGGTTTTGATTACTCCCAAAAACGGTGTTGCCTTGAGCGATTTTAAACAGTTGACGGATGCAAAAATCAAGAAAATTGCGATCGGCGAACCGAAAAGCGTACCTGTGGGACAATATGCTCAAGAAATGCTAACTAAGCTTGGATTGTGGCGGCAAATACAGCCAAAATTAGTGCTGGGAAATAACGTCCGCCAAGTGCTGACATTCGTCGAAAGCGGTAACGTTGATGCTGGTATAGTTTACACGACTGATGCCAAAGCTTCGGACAAAGTAACTGTGCGGCTAACGGCTGCCGAAAATTTGCACTCGCCCATTGTTTATCCGCTGGCAGTTATCAGAAACAGCCGCAATCTGGCTGCTGCGAAAGCGTTTGTTGACTTTTTGGCGGGCGATCGCGCTAAAATAGTATTTCAGAAATACGGATTTGGCATAGTTCGATAACTAACTAATTAGGGATTTTTTACCGCTGATGATAGCAGATAAGCGCTGATTAACGCGGATGTATTTATAGATGGAATTTGATATTTCTCCGCTCTGGATATCTCTAAAATCCTCGGCTATTGCGACTTTTATTACCTTTTTCCTGGGAATAGCCGCCGCCCGGTGGATGCTTTCAACTCGCATCAGAGGTAAAGCTTTGATTGAAGGGATTTTCATTTCTCCCTTAGTTTTGCCGCCGACGGTAGTGGGATTTTTGCTGCTGTTGCTGTTTGGGAGAAATGGGGCGATCGGGCAATTTTTGCTACAATTCGAGTTAACTATAATTTTCACTTGGCAAGCCGCCGCCATTACTGCCACAGTTGTATCATTTCCCCTGATGTACAAAACTGCTTTGGGAGCTTTTGAGCAAATTGATGCCAATCTTCTCAACGCGGCTCGCACTTTGGGAGCCTCGGAGTGGCAAGTTTTTTGGCGAATTATGCTGCCGCTAGCATGGCCGGGAATTTTAGCAGGAACTATTCTGGCATTTGCTCGCGCTTTGGGTGAATTCGGCGCGACGTTGATGTTAGCGGGGAATATTCCCGGACAAACTCAAACTATCCCGATGGCAATTTATTTTGCTGTGGAAGCAGGGGATATGAGGCAAGCTGCTATTTGGGTTTTGATTATTCTGAGTCTTTCTTTGACGATGCTCACTGGTGTTAATTTTTGGAATGATTTAAAAAGGATATCGCCCAAACCGAATTTGAGCCAAAAACTGGAATCTAATTTTTCAAAAGGTGCCTCTTATTCTACTACAAAGTCCACAACTAAACAACTGGAAAGCGGACTTTGTTTAAAGATTTTTAAACCTCTCTCCGGCTTTGCCTTGGATGTCGGCTTCGATATCGGCCCGGAAGTCCTGGGAATTTTGGGCGCGTCGGGTTCGGGCAAAAGCATGACTCTGCGCTGCATCGCCGGTTTGGAAACTCCCAGCAGCGGTAAAATTGCCGTCAACGGTAAGGTTTTATTTGACTCAGCACAGGGCATTAATGTAGCTTCTAAAGACCGCCGCATCGGTTTTTTGTTTCAAAACTATGCTTTATTTCCTCACCTGAGTGTTGCTCAAAATATTGCGTTTGGCTTGCAGCATTTATCTGAAAGCGAGCAAAAATTTCGGGTAAAAGAACAGCTAATTTCGGTGCAAATGTCGGGACTGGAAAACCGCTACCCGCACGAACTTTCGGGGGGCCAACAGCAGCGGGTGGCTTTGGCGAGGGCGATCGCCCCGAATCCCGATTTGCTGCTGTTAGACGAACCGTTTTCTGCTTTGGATACTCATTTGCGGAGTCAACTGGAACGGGAGTTAATGCAGACTCTGGCTAATTATCGGGGAATTACTTTGTTTGTCAGCCACAATTTAGAGGAAGTTTACCGGGTGTGCAAAAATCTGTTGGTATTGGCCGAGGGAAGGCCGATCGCCTTTGATACCAAAGAGAACATTTTCGATCGCCCTGGCAATTTCACTGTCGCCCAGTTGACTGGCTGCAAGAATTTCTCAGCCGCTAAGCCGATCTCCGTAACTCTAGTGGAGGCGATCGACTGGGGCTGTACTCTGACTGTCGTCGAACCAATTCCCAAATCTCTAGTTTCTGTGGGAATTCGGGCTCATCAAATCAGTTTTGTTAGCGGGTGCGATCGTGAAAATACTTTTGCTTGTTGGATCGCCTCAACTGTGGAAACTCCGCACCGGGTGACATTATATCTCAAATTGCACTCGCCTCCCAATGATTTCCAAGATTATCACTTGCAAGCCGAAGTCTTCAAGGAAAAGTGGAGGGCTATTAAGGACAATCCTTTTCCCTGGTATGTTCATATCGAGCCAATTAGGTTAATATTAATGGAAGCATGAGTTAACCACTCTATGACTTAAGCAGGCTTGTTTCGGAAACCCGGTTTCTTTTTAGATGTCTCATTTTCCAGCGTTATTTGCGGAGAAACCGGGTTTCTTTGGTCTTAGTCATAAACTCCAAACAAGGTTAACCAAATTATTTGTTAAACCCATCTGAACCCAACATTAAACCATGACAGAAAAAGTTAAGAAAACCGACGCCGAATGGCAACAGCAACTCACGCCCGAACAGTTCAAAGTCGCCCGAAAGAAGGGAACGGAAAGAGCTTTTAGCGGCGAGTATCACGACAACAAAAAGCCCGGAAGTTATAAGTGTATTTGCTGCGGGACTGAGCTATTTAAATCAGAAACAAAGTTCGATTCCGGTACCGGTTGGCCGAGTTTCTACGCTCCTGTTAGCGAAGAAAATGTCAAGTGCGAGTCGGATAACACCTTGTTCATGCGCCGCACCGAGGTACTGTGCGCTGTTTGCGACGCTCATCTCGGCCACGTATTCAACGATGGGCCCAAACCGACCGGTCAGCGTTACTGCATGAATTCTGCTGCTCTTAATTTCGTCCCCAAGGATTGATTCTTTTAGGGGCGGGTTCGCGTGCCCAACCCCTACTCCCCACAAAAAATCAATCGGCTTGTGGAACAGGCATCTTGCCTGTTCACCTAGCATTGACTGAGAAAAAATCAATCCAGTTGTGGAACAGGCATCTTGCCTGTTCACCTAGCAGCCCCCGCAACAAACAAATTCTCTGGCAGCACAAGCGGGATGTTTGTTCTGGGCAATTGATGTTCAAAATGCACCCGTGCTGCTATCTTATGGTGGAGGCAAAAAGAGTAAAAAAATAGTGGCGGCATGGGGATGGTATATCAGCGAGTTTTGCTGAAGCTCAGCGGTGAAGCGCTGATGGGCAGCTTGGGCTACGGCATCGATCCGGTAGTCGTTCAGTCGATCGCCCAGGAAGTGGCCAAAGTCGTGTCCCAAGGCATTCAAATCGCGATTGTTGTCGGTGGTGGCAACATTTTTCGCGGGGTGAAAGCTGCTTCGGCAGGGATGGATCGGGCAACGGCTGATTATGTGGGCATGATTGCTACGGTGATGAATGCCATCACTTTGCAGGATGCCCTGGAACAAGCAGGAGTGCCAACGAGGGTGCAATCGGCGATCGCCATGCAAGAAGTAGCTGAACCCTACATCCGGCGGCGGGCAATTCGCCACCTCGAAAAAAAACGAGTAGTGATTTTTGGTGCCGGTTCTGGCAATCCTTTTTTTACTACGGATACTACAGCCGCTTTGCGGGCGGCTGAAATTGATGCAGAGGTGATTTTTAAAGCTACTAAGGTAGATGGGGTGTACGATTCCGACCCCCACGTCAACCCCAACGCGCGCAGGTATCAAACCCTCACCTATGCCCACGTCTTAAATCAAGACTTGCGGGTGATGGACAGTACCGCGATCGCCCTTTGCAAAGAAAATAATATTCCTATTATGGTATTTGACCTCTCGGTGTCGGGCAACATCTACCGAGCTGTAATGGGAGAATCTATTGGAACTCTTGTCGGAGGTTTTTGTGAAGTTAGCTGACGCAGAAGATCATATGCAAAAGGCAGTTGAGGCTACTCAACGGTCTTTTAATACTATTCGGACGGGACGGGCCAACGCCTCTCTCCTCGATCGAGTCATGGTAGATTATTACGGAGCTCCAACTCCGATCAAATCCCTTGCCAACATCGGCACGCCGGATGCGACTACGATCAACATTCAACCGTTCGATCGCACAGCACTAAGCTCGATCGAAAAAGCAATTTCCCTGTCCGATGTAGGACTCGTTCCCAACAACGACGGTTCAGTTATTCGCTTGAACATTCCGCCGCTGACGAGCGACAGACGCCAAGAATTTGTCAAAATGGCCGCGAAGTTTGCCGAAGAAGGTAAAGTTGCAATTCGCAATATCCGCCGCGATGCCGTTGACTCGATTCGCAAGCAGGAAAAAAGCAGCGATATCTCTAAAGATGAATCCCGCGACTTGCAAGATAAAATTCAAAAGCTGACGGACAAGTACGTTGCCAAAATAGAAGAAGTTCTGGCAGCGAAAGAGAAAGATATCACGACTGTATAATAGTCTCTAGTTAGTTATTAGTTATTAGTTATTTGTGACTTGCTCGTAATAACTAATAACTAATAACTCATGACAACTGACAACTGACAAGTTACTAACATATTTGATTGCATTATTGTCGGTCGATCGCCACTTCAGGGGGAACTGATATGGTTTGGGTCAGTTGTTTTGCTCGGGCATTCTATCAGTTTACAAAAGCTGCGAGTCAGAGCGGGCGTCAAATTGCCGATGACTACTAAGTTGACGAGCAAAATTTTGTGCGGTGAACTGCGTTATGCCCATATCGCTAACCGCGCTCTTCCAAAGCTGATGCCGTTTTAAAACGAAGGAAGAAGAAATCATCTTAAATCCCAATTTCTTATTTTCAATTCTTAATCGTTAATTAAAATCGGAACTATATCATTTCGGTTTGCATCCGAATAATATTTTTTGGAGTGTAGCGCAAGTGTCCTCGCTCGCACTAAGTCTAAGCGCATCTAAATTTTAAAGTCAAGTTTGCTCAAATTACTGTGGAGCGAACTCTAGCAGCCAGCCCAAAAATACAATTTAGATGCCCAAAAGCTTACACTCCGTTCGCTGTGGATGACGCGATCGCGCTCATAATTCCGATGTAACGCGATTTGATATTACACCCTATTTATACTACCGGTAAGGTACACAATGCACGCCTTACATACATAGCTTATGCGTAAATCCTGTACAATCTAAAATAAATATGATAATTTATTTTTATAAAGTAGAAAAGCCTTACGGCTGCTTTTCTAATTTTTCACTGCACGACATTTACCTGCACGGTCAAGATTGGTTGACTGTGGAACATTACTATCAAGCCCAAAAATTTGTCGGTAGCGCTGATGAAAGATTAGTGGCGGCGATTCGAGCCGTAGCAACTCCTCAAGAAGCCGCCAAATTAGGTCGCGATCCGAACCACCGGATGCGCGCTGACTGGGAAACGGTGAAAATTCCCATTATGCGCGAAGCAGTTTTAACTAAGTTTCTCGTTCATACAGACATTCAAGCTATTCTCCTCGCCACAGCGGATCGAGTGATTGTGGAGGATTCGCCAACGGATTACTACTGGGGCTGCGGGTGCGATCGAACCGGCCAAAATCATTTGGGTAAAATTTTGATGAGCGTGCGCAGCGAAATTTTTCAGCGCCAGAGGAGCTAATAAAACTAAAATTATTTTGTTAATGCTCATTATATGAAGTTATCCCAACAAATGTCAACTTATCCTAAAAATAAATAATTCTGAGAGTGAGAGTTTAAGATTGCGAGAAATTTATAAGAGGATTAAAATAATAATTATGATTGGGTTGAGTCGCTATGCCTGTTGAAGGCAAGGACTAAACCGGCGCGATCGCAGATTTTCCTTCCTCAGCGCGCCCGAGGCGATACACCGCAGTCTCTAACCAGCGTGCAGCAGATTAATTGTACAGATCGGTTGAATCAAAAACTCAGGCTGATGCACTTGAGTCCGATCGCTCCGACAGCACATTAAAACTTTTTATTATCATTGTATTATTTCAAAAGGAGATTTATGCAATTCACAGAAAATACGCAAGAATTACATCATAAACTAGACAGAGAAGTTTTGGTACGGGGGATAACTGAACGCATCCGCCAATCTCTAGAATTAGAAGATATTTTAACCAGTACGGTAGCCGAAGTGCGGTCTTTTTTGA
The DNA here is from genome assembly GCF_036702825.1 of Microcoleus sp. A003_D6. Lineage (NCBI taxonomy): Bacteria > Bacillati > Cyanobacteriota > Cyanophyceae > Oscillatoriales > Microcoleaceae > Microcoleus > Microcoleus sp. A003_D6. Next base: position 26,108 of record NZ_JAUBWA010000008.1, read on the forward strand.
AAACAGACCGCATCATGATTTACAGGTTCAGTGCCGACAGCAGCGGAGAAGTTGTTGCCGAATCAATTAATAACAACCGTCTCCCTTCCTTGAAAGGCCTGCACTTTCCAGCAGACGACATTCCCCCCCCCGCCAGGGAGATGTATATCAGTATGCGTCAGCGCACAATAGTAGATGTTAACTCCGGGACGATCGTCCTGAGTCCCCTCGATGCTGCGGACACAGGTCAACCTTTAGTAAATCAACAGATGCACTACCGATCGCTCGATCCTTGCCACACAGCTTACCTGATGGCAATGGGAGTGCAATCTTCCTTAGTCGTGCCGATTTTGCACCGCAGGAGCGCGTCGCAAAACAGCCAAACAGATATCTGCGATGCCCCGACGCGCCTGACTCGATACGAGCCAGGAAACAATCAAAAAGTTCACATCGAACTGTGGGGACTTTTAGTGTCTCACCACTGTGTCCCCCTCAATATTTCACCAGCAGATTTAGAAGTAGTTCAGCTCGTAACAGATCAATTGTCGAGCGCCATCGCCCATGCACTCCTCCTCCAGCAGACCCGCTCTCAAGCCGCTCGGGAAGCTACCGTGAGCCGCATAGCAGCCCTGTTGTACGGTCACGCCAACATTCAACTGCAACAGGGTTTAGAAGCCACCGTCACCGCTTTGGGCGGCAGCGGCGGCAGACTCTATCTCAACCCCCCGAACATTAAGGGTGAAAAGTTATCGGTTCCCAAGATCGATCGAGCATTTCCCATTGCCGCGGGCGATCGGACTGCTCCGGGCGATCCTACCTTTGAACTGTTCAAAGCAGGCGAGCAACCGACTCTTCCCGACTGGGAAAAAGTCAGGGCGATCGAAGCTCATCCCCTGTGGCAGCAATGGCTAACCAAAGGATTTAAAAATAAAGAAGAGTTTCCCAATTTCTCAATTCCTAATTCCCCATTCCCAGTTTGGATAATTACAGACTTATACAAAGAACCTCTATTTAGAGTTTTAGTTCCCGCTTTTCAAGCTACTAAAATTCGGGGATTGCTGGTAATTCCCCTCCACTACCAACAACAAGTAGTCGGCTGTTTGACCGTTTTTCGCAATGAAATTGATACCGAAAAAATGTGGGCGGGGCGCTTTGACAGCAGCGCTGCACAAATCCTTCCCAGACAATCCTTTGAACTCTGGCGAGAAATCAAAAAAGGTCAGTCGCCAGAGTGGGAAGGGGAGGAGATCGAGCAAGCTTTAGCTATAGGCAGCCAATTTTGTGCGGCAATTGGGCAGTACGTTCTTTATAAAGAAGTGCAGGCTTTGAATGCCAACTTGGAGCGCCAAGTTCAAGAACGCACCGCCCAATTGCAAAAATCCTTGGACTTTGCCCAAGTATTGACGCGAGTTAGAGACCAAATTCGCAGCACCTTGGATTTAAAAACCATACTGCAAACTATTGTGCGGGAAGTGAGAGTTTTGTTGGATACCGATCGCACGGTAATCTACCAATTTGCAGCAGACAAACAGGGCGAGGTAGTTGTCGAAGCGGTTTGCGGTCAGTGGCGGTCAATTGTAGGTATCACATCTCCAAAAGAATGCTTTCCCGAAGGCTCAGACTGCTTTTATCGAGCCGGACGGATGCGAGCAATTAATGATATTTATACTGAGGATTTAACAGCCTGTCACCGCGAATTTTTGGAAGAGTTGCAGGTGAGAGGAAGTTTAATTGTGCCCATGAGAGGCAAAGATTCCCAATTGTGGGGGTTGCTGATTGCCCATGAGTGTTCGGGGCCCAGAGTTTGGCAAACAGCAGAACAGGAATTGGTGCAACATTTAGCGGATCAAGCTGCGATCGCCATTCACCAAGCAGAACTGTATCAAGAAAGTCTCAATGCAGCAACTGCCGATCGATTAAAAGCCGAACAGCTAGCTAAAACCCTCACAGAATTGCACAATACCCAAGCCCAACTGATTCAAACCGAAAAAATGTCCAGTCTCGGACAACTGCTGGCCGGAGTCGCCCACGAAATCAATAACCCCGTTAACTTTATCTACGGCAATCTGTCCCACGCCAGCGAATACACCAAAGATTTGCTCTGCTTGGTGGAACTCTACCGCCAGCACTACCCCAATCCCAAGCCAGAAATTAGCGAGTGCTCCGAAGCGATCGACATCGAATTTCTTGCCGAAGATTTGCCGAAAATTTTGGGTTCCATGACAGTCGGAGTCGATCGCATCCGCCAATTAGTTGTATCTTTGCGCAATTTTTCCAGGAGCGATCGAGCCGAGAAAAAAGCCGTTGACATTCACGAGGGCATCGACAGTACCCTGTTGATTTTGCAGCACCGGATCAAAGCCAAATCCGATCGCAACACCGTAGAAATCATGAAAGAATACGGCAATTTGCCCTTAGTAGAATGCTATGCCAGCTCGCTCAATCAGGTATTTATGAATCTGATCGGCAATGCCCTTGACGCCCTAGAAATGGGAAAAAAAGAGCGAGTTATGAATATTCCTTTTAACGGGGCAAGTGCAGCCGCGACACATTTAAGCTCCCAAATACTGCCTATCGAGTCAGGAGATATAAAGGCAACCACCGAGTGTTTGATTCCTGATTTCCCATCCCCTTGCATTCGGATTCGCACTGAATTAATCGATGAAAAAACGGTAGGAATTTGCATTGCCGACAACGGTCACGGCATCCCCAAAGAGTTAATCTCTCACATATTTAATCCGTTTTTTACTACTAAACCCGTCGGTCGGGGCACGGGTTTAGGACTGTCTATCAGTTATCAAATTGTAGTTGAGAAACACCAAGGGGTACTGAAATGTGTTTCTGTACCCGGTCACGGTACAGAGTTCTGGATCGAGATTCCGCTGAATTAAGTAGAACAACCTAAAAAAACAACACACCCAGATACCCGACTTCTTTGAGAATCCGGGTATTTAACAGCGATCGCGTTTTACGTCAAGAAATTATTTTATCTTCCTCGCAGAGAGAGATAATTCGATACACAAAAGCTTTTAGCTCTGGACAAGCATTAATCGCAATCATCAAATCGTTGTTTTTCAAAATAGCCATTCCATCAATCACTTTGTTATAGTCTTTTCCGCGTTTTCCTGTTCTAAAAATTTCCTTAATCCAATAGGAAGGTGGCTTTTGATGATTCACTGTTTCAGGCGAACCGCTACCGCTAGGAGCAGAAAGGTTGTGTTTCGCTAGCTTCTGGATAGTGGTCCAGTAGGGAAGAAGCCATGCTTCAAAATCATGTGATGCTGTGTGAGGATAGAAGTTTGGGTTGTTATCTACCCATATCCTCATTTTCTCTTTAGCATCATTGGCATCTTTAAAGTCCGGCTTTCCGGTATAAACGTCTGTAAGTGCAATTACAGCATGATAGCCATTATTATCGAGGAGAGTTTCAACTAATTTCTTGAGTTTTCTTTCCTTGGGAATTGGACCATCTTGTGTTATAAAGTGTAGTCTGGGCATTTTTTGCCCTAAATGACTTTGCAGAAACTCACAAAGCTTCTTTTTAAATGCCCTTTCAGTAGCTCCTTCAACTAAAATAGCAATTTTCATGGGCGGCCACCCATTATATTCATTGCCCAAAGCTGGTCAAGACTATAATCTTCTAACCATTTATCCAGATTAAAAGTCTCACCCCACCTCATTTTTGCCTCACCTTCTTCCAAGTCACAGACCAAAACCTCATGTGGCTTAAGAAATCTGATGAGTCTATCAGAGTGTGTTGCAACTATCAGTTGAGTGTGTTTTGAAGCTTCTCTCATTAGATAAACTAAGTGTCTTAAGAGTTCAGGGTGTAGGCTAACTTCTGGTTCATCTAGCAACGTAATAGTTGTTAAAGTTTGACTTTGCAGCAGCGCAACCAACCAGAGGAAGCGCAGCGTTCCCTCTGATAGCTCATGGACATAGAAAGGCTGAGGAAAATTTCTATCTGTCCAAGTCATAGACATAGTTCCTGCGGCAACCGGAGGAAAGTTTAATCGCTCGAAATCTGGAAAGGCAGCAGAAATGATATTTTCCAGCATTTCAAAACTGTCTCGATCGGTTTCCCGAAGGTCATAAAGACAGGAAACGAGGTTTTCACCGCTTGCTCCAGGCAACTTTGCAGGGCGCATTGCTTGAGGTAGACGAATGGGACTTTTCTCTGAAACATCGAGTGCTCCATAATATGTGCAAGAAGCAAGGCTCTTTCTCAGGTTCTCTGGTTCGCGATACATTTTAGGAACTTGAGAAAGGGATGTTTCAAGAGGATTGTGATCCCAACTCGGTCTCACAAATCCTCTTCTTTCTTCTGGAGAATATTTAATATCCAAACCTTGTGATTCAATATACTTGAATGGTTCCGTTTTGCTTGGATCTCTATGCTGTGTTAAATATTCGTCTCTAACTTCATAAGATAAACCTTTGGGCGACAATGTTAAGCTGTACTTCAAAGGTTGTTCCTTTGGCACTTGCATTGAAATTTCAATTTCAAGTTCTTGTACTTTACCTCTTGTCAAAATTTCATTCAAGCCGCCTTTAAGTTGCAATAAATTCTGTAAATTTCCACTTGCTGAAGCGGCTAGTATTGAAAGAACATCTAAAAAAGAAGTTTTTCCTGCTCCGTTTGCACCAATCATAACGATGAGATTTCTCATCTCAAGCTCAATATTTTGAAGACGCCGAAAACCCCTTACTGATATATTTTCAAATCTATTCATATTCCGTCCTTAAATAGTGAAACTAGCCTAGACACATATATCGAGACTAGGCTAAGTATACCTGCCTTACAGAGATTAGAGGTTTAGTAAAGCCAGATGGGTTGATGAAACGGTCTGCATCGCTTGGGTTGGCGAAACACGAAAAGTCGTTGGAGCAGGCCGTTCACAAGTCTTAAGGCAAGATTAGCTTCACCAGCACAGAACCGATCGAGCCTAGAAGACTCATAAAGTCGCCGCGGCTGGCAGTGCGGGCTTCTGTAGGCTTTTGGCGCGCCACAATTGCTTCGGCTAACTGCTTTGACAAATCCTGACCTTGGGGATTTCCTTGAGCGGCAAAGAGTTGGTTTGCTCTTGCAGCGTCTTGAGCGGCACCGGCGAAGTCTCCCAAGTCAGCGCGAGACATACTGCGCGCAAAATAAACGGCTGCTAAATCCGATTTCAGATTCAGCGCTTGATTGTAATAATCAATGGCGTTTCTGTAGTTTCCCGCTTGAGCTTCCTGCACTCCCAACCGGTAGAAGTCTTCAGCGGTGCCGATATTAGTTGGCATTCCTCTAACTCCGAGCAGTTGCGCGTTAGTTAGATTGGCGTCAGTTAAATTCGCGTCGCCCAGATAGGCACTTCTCAAGTCAGCACCGCTGAGGTTGGCTCCGCTGAGGTTGGCCCCCGTCAGGTTGACGCCAAAAAGACTGGTGCCGCTGAGGTTGGCTCCGCTGAGGTCAGCCCCCGTCAGGTTGGCTCTGCTGAGGTTAGCCAGCCTCAAGTCAGCACCTTTGAGATTGGCTCCTGTTAAATTCGCTAAAACCAGACCTGCACTGCTGAGGTCGCAGTTGGGGCACTGTCGGGTGGCTAGTAATTGTTGCGTGTGTTGGATGTTCTCGGCGGGTGCAGGAGCGATCGGGGCGATCGCGCTCAGCAGCGTTACAGCAGCGAGGATTCTGAGTTTCATCTTAACCGTCCCAAATCCAAAATATTAAATCTAAAATAGCTTTTATCGAAGCAATTGAAAATCAACATAACACAAGTTCACCCAACAAATCTTTGGACTGGCCCTATGTAGGAGTTTTGTGTGGCATCAGCACCCTAAATTGAAGTTCTGCGCCTTAACTGAGTGTCAAATAAAGATTTCGCTGCCAATAAATTAGGGTAATGAAATAATCATTACCCTTTAGCAGCGGTTCTCGGCAACCATAAAAATTAACGAATAAATTAGTCGTGAATCGTGCCGTCGGGCATCGTCGTACCCTTAAGATAAACTCCGCTCAGGTTGACTTTTGTAAGGTTTGCTCCCAACAGGTTTGCGCCGCTTAAGTCTGACGCGCTTAAAATCGCTTCCGTCAAATCTGCCCTAATCAGGCTCGCTCCCATTAAGTCGGCTCCGCTGAGGTCTACTTTGCTCAGGTTAGCCCCAATTAAATCGCATTCTGTGAGCACCGCCCTGCGCAAGTTTACTCCGTAAAGATTTACTCCGTGCAAGTCTGCACGGCTGAGTGTTGCCCGAGATATGTTGGCTCCAATTAAAGTTGCTTGGATCAGGGAAGCTCCGCTCAAGTCTGCTTTGCTGAGGTTCGCTCCCATCAACTCAGCTCGATTCAGGTTAGCTTCAGCTAAAAGTGCTTCTGTGAGGTCGGCTCCACCTAAGTCTGCTTTGCTCAAATTAATCTTGCACAAATTGGCTTTGCCAAAGTTGACTCTGTTGAGTTTCGCTTTGCTGAGATTGGCTCCAATCAGGTCGGCTTCATACAGATTGGCTCCAATCAATTCTGCTTCGTAGAGGTACACCTCGTGCAGGTAGAGCCCGCTAAAATTTCTTTCTCCTATTGCGTATAGCTTGAGCAGTTCGTCAACGTTCATTATGGCTTCTCTACACCTTTTAAATGAAGAATACTCTCAGTAAGCTGGTTGCACCGGATGTTCTGCCATTTTAGATTTTAAATTCTGAAAGATTCACACCCAGCGCGAGACTTCTCTCAATCTGCAAGGTTTGAGAATAAATTAGATTGTTTGGGGAGGGTGAAGGACAAAGCTGCATTTTTTTTTATAATTAACATTTAAAATGTTGAACAACAATATGGCTCGCACTTCCTCGCTAAATCAAAGGATTCTGGGTGGAAAGTGCGATCGCACCCATAACTTTTTGTGGATAGTTGAGTTTACTGAGTATTAGTGTGACAACGATCACTAATGGATGTTAGTAGTATCACATAGAAACCGCCGTTTAGATCACGACGGGCGGGAAAAAATAGCAGATAGTGTTACTGTAAGGCTGGAAAATTGACAATGCCACTGTCCGTGTGTTTTACTCAATTAGCGATCGAGCAAGTAGTTTTACAGATACTAGCTTTTAGATCCGAAAGTCGGTTGCAACATCACTCGGCGCGACACTCGGGGCGACCCGCTCCGGCCGGTGAGAGTGCTGATGTCTCAGGATTTCTCGCACATCGAAAGCCAGAAATGCACTTCTGGGAATAGGGGTATGTATGTATAAAAGTGCGATCGCTGGTGTACAGACCAAGCCGGTCTGCTAGCAACTAATGACTGAAAATCGCTAATCCCTTCGCAAAAACTACCAATAAATACCAGGAAAACCATGATATATGTTGTTTAGCAAAAAAGAATAAATGGTATTCCTTAAAAGCCAACTATTGCAGCTAATATTGCAGTCGAGCGGTTAACCGATATCAGTATTAGCAATGACGTTTGTTCCATCAAATACAAAACTGACCCAGAAACCGATTTTTTTACCAAAATACTTTGTGGCAACCCTTGCTCACAGTAAAAAAAGGCTTTTGAGCGTCTGAGTGTGTGCAGGACACAAAAAGTTTAATTTAGAGCGCTTTTGTATTGCTGTAGGGCAAACAAAAGGCGAGCAGTTAGGATAGGAGCGAATTTTGCTCCCTTGTCAAACAAAGCTATTGTAGAGCGCAAATCGTGAGGTAATTGGTATGGCTGGAGTATGTAAACTTAGCATCACAGAGACAATTGACGAACTAAAAAGCCTGTTAACCGAACAAAAAACGGCAAGCGGCTTTCAAAAAATTCAAGCACTTTATCTGTTCAAAATTTGTCACGTTAAGACAGTTAAAGAATTGGCAATGACGATCGGGGTAAACCGAATTACAGTGCAGCGGTGGCTGAGAAAGTACCGCTCTGACGGACTCGAAGGACTCCTGGAAACAAAGCACAGCGGCGGCCGCAAGCCGGCGATTCCTCCTCTGGCCCGCGCTAGTTTGGCAATGCGCCTGAGCGACCCCCTGAAAGGCTTTAAAAGCTATGGAGAAATTCAAGAGTGGTTGCAACAGGAACACAGCATTGAGGCTTCCTATAAAGCCGTTTACGCAACAGTCAGATACCAGCTAAAAGCCAAGTTGACGAAAGTTTAGACTTTTCATACCGCGTCCGATCGATCGCCGATCGTCTAATTGTTTGCAGTCAGCCTTTGAAGCTTTTGAGGACTTCCGTCGTACTACAAACCTAACTAATTCTTTTTTAACCAAACTCGCTCTCATAAGCTGCGGAGCCTATAAATTATGTGTTGCGGGAATGGGGACGAGGGGGAGAAGATTTGACGCTTTTCCCGCGTCTGTGAAAGATGCTTAAAAAATGCGAGATAAGTCATAACTTGCAGGTTTTGTTCTGTAAAAATTGGCAGCGGCTAAGGCAAAAACCGATCCAAAGCCGCTTTCAACTCTTCGATTTCCGTATCGATATTGCCTTCTTTAGCTGCTCTGGCAATACACTCAGTTAAATGTTCGTCAAGAATGATTCTCGCCACGCGATCGAGCGCTCCTCGAACCGCAGCAACTTGCACGAGAACTTCGGGACAGGGACGGTTTTCCTGCACCATAGTTTTGATGCCGCGGACGTGTCCCTCAATCCGAGACAAGCGATTTACCAGCCGCCGCATCGATTCTTCATCGTGATGGTGAGGGTGGGCTGATTTATCGTCGTGATGGTGGTGGGAATTTGAGGGCAAGGATTTGTCAGTAGAAGTATCAGATAGAATCATTGGGGTTACGAGGGAAATTTTAAAAGTTAGAAAAAGTTAGAATTGAGAATATGTTGAGTTGGTGCTGGCTCCTGACTCATGTATTGTAAGGGTCAAAATATATTTAGGATCTTCATAGGGGAAAATTATTGAGTCCGCACGATCGCACACCTTTACCAGACTAACCCAGACTAACAAAAATTGACGCTATGGGACTATTTAAGTTTTTTCGCCCCGCACCCCGCACCCGCGATCGCTGGTTCGCCCTAATTTTAGGAATGACGATCGCCCTGAGTGCGTTAGCAATCAATCCTGCACCCGCTGCCGCCGCTGATGGCACAAATCCGCCCAACTTACAGTCTCAGACTTCCCCAGCCACTCCCGCGAATCCGCAACTCTTAGCGCTGCGGAGTCCGGAACTTCCGGCGGATACGGGCAGTTTTGTGACGGCGGCAGTCGATCGAGTCGGGCCGGCAGTTGTTCGCATTGATACCGAGCGCACTGTCAGCCGCAACCTCGACCCCTTAATGGAAGACCCATTCTTCCGCAGATTTTTGGGAGAAGATTTGCGCAGCATGACCCCCAGACAAGAACGCTTGCGCGGTCAAGGTTCCGGCTTCATCATTGACAAAAGCGGGATTGTTTTAACCAACGCTCACGTAGTTGACAAAGCCGATCGAGTGACTGTCACCTTAAACGACGGCAGGACATTTCCAGGAGAAGTGCAAGGTACTGACGAAGTAACAGATTTGGCTGTTGTCAAAATTAATACCAAGGGTGTTAACTTGCCCGTGGCAACCCTAGGAGATTCCGACGCGGTGAAAGTGGGAGATTGGGCGATCGCCGTGGGCAACCCCCTGGGATTTGACAACACCGTCACCTTGGGAATTATCAGCACCCTGAAACGCTCTTCAGCAGCCGTCGGCATTCCCGACAAGCGGCTCGATTTCATTCAAACCGACGCGGCCATCAATCCCGGCAATTCCGGCGGCCCGCTGTTAAACAGCAGAGGAGAAGTGATTGGCATCAACACGGCGATTCGAGCCGACGCAATGGGTATTGGGTTTGCGATTCCGATCGACAAAGCCAAGGCCATCTACGCGCAGTTAGCCAAAGGAGAACAAGTCAGCCATCCGTTTTTGGGGATTCAGATGATTGCTTTGACTCCTGAAATGGCCAGAGAGAATAATTCTGACCCCAATGCTCCTTTGATTGTGCCGGAAGTTAAGGGAGTGTTAGTGATGCGAGTTGTGCCAAATACGCCTGCTGAGACAGCAGGGGTTCGCAAGGGGGATGTCATCGTTCAAATTGACGGTGAGGGAGTGACTGAGCCCGAACAGTTGCAAAATTTGGTGGAAAACAGCAAAATCGGTCAAATTCTGGAACTGAAGGTGCGCCGCGGTGCCCAGATTAAAGAACTTGCGGTTCAAACTGCTCAACTGAGGGATTTTTAACTAAAAGGGGAAGGGGGGAAACTGTTAGAAACCCTTTCCTTCTTCCTTATTCCCTCTTCCCTCGAACTGAAATCCGCTACATCCGTTACATCCGTTACATCCGTTACAGAATCCGTTGCCGAACTTTCTTCCTCTATATGACACGAGTGCAACTTGCCTATCCCAAAATTCCCGATAGTAAAAATTGCCCTAACGAACAATGTATAGCTTTTGAGAAGTACGATGGCACTAATTTGCATTGGGTTTGGGAATTTGAACTCGGTTGGTATGCTTTTGGTACGCGCCGCAGTAGATTTGATTTGGATGAGATGGGAATTGCAGAATTTAATGCTGCACATCCAGGTTTAGAAGAAGCACCGGAAATATTTAAGAGAGATTTTGCTAGTCCGTTAGAGTCTATATTTCGAGAGAACGAACAGTATCACTGCGCTGAAAATACTGTGTTTACAGAGTTTTTTGGTGCTAGCTCGTTTGCGGGAATGCACCAAAAGGACGATCGCAAACAATTGGTGCTTTTTGATGTGAAAACCGAGGTCGGTATGGTTGTTCCCGATCGGTTTATTCAGGATTTTGGTAAATTAAATATTGCGCGAGTGATTTATCGCGGCAAACTGACGGGCAAGTTTATGGACGATCTTCGCAAGGGGAAATACGGTGTGGATGAAGGTGTTGTGTGCAAGGGAGGCCGAAATGCTAATAATCTGTGGATGGTGAAGATTAAGACTGATGCGTATATGCAGAGATTGCAGCAAGCTTTTAAGGATGATTGGGAAAATTACTGGGAGTAATATCAAACTGATAGATCGACAGTCATTCGATTTTAGATTTTAGATTTTAGATTTTGGAGGCGACCCCACGGATAAATTTGGGGGCTTGAGGATTTTAGATTTTAGATTTTGGATTGATTCCACGGATAAATCACGTGGCGGGTACCATCAAGAAATTCTTGGTCACAAGCCAAAGTGGGAAATATCGGCAACTTCCTTCGATTTGACAATACCGTTGCGTAAGTCATCAGGAATTAAGTATATTGGTCGTAATCAATAGACAACCAATAAAAAAATCAGGGAAAATTTAGTGATGACCTCTGTGGAGCTTGAAAAAAAAGCCATGACTGAAGAAGATGTGGCAAAGTTATGGGAAGCGTTCCAAGTATTTGACGCGGACGGGAGCGGTGCTATTTCATCAGAAGAACTGGGTCAAGTGATGCGATCGCTAGGCCAGAGTCCTAACGAAACCGAGCTGCGCGACATGATCAAGGAAGTGGACGTAGACTTGTCGGGCAGTATCGATTTTGAGGAATTCAAAATGCTGATGGTGTCCCAGCAGGGCGATCGCCAGAGTCGTCTCAAAATGGCATTTAGTGTATTTGATGAGGATGGCAGCGGTCAAATCACTAAAAACGAGATGCAGGGTGTGATGAGTCAGTTTGGGCTGACAGAGCAAGAGCTCGATGAGATCCTCAAAGAGGTAGACCATGACGGCGATGCCTCAATTGACTTTAAGGAATTCTGCAAACTTGTACCCGATGAGTCAGAGATCGCAACCGGATATCAAGACTCGCCGGTTCCGGTTGTCAGTACACAGACAACCGAGATTTCAGACAGTACAGCCGCTGCGATCGCAAGTACAGCAACTGCTATCAACGAGGCAGCTTCTGCCACTATTGAACCTAATCTAGAAGAAGCACCCACTGATAGCAATCCAGAAATAGCACGCCTAAAAGAACTACTCGCGCAACACCCACAAGCTGAGAAGAAGCGCGGTACCTCCCGCTTGCAGATGCAGATTGGTTTGTTTCGTCTGATCCAGGGAGCAGCCTACCGCAGCTTCCGCGAGAGTTTTTCCGCCAACCACGAGACTCACCTGCGCGTGAGAAACTTGCCATACAGAATCGTTGATTTTGTGCAATTTGTCAGATGTGCGATCGGGCTTTATAAAGGATTGGGTGTAGTAGAGTCGGCGTGCAACCCTCTACTGGATGCAGTAGTTAAATCGATCGAAGAGGAATATGCCCGGCTACAAAATCGCATCAAAAACTGGAAAACCATAGAAAAAACTCCAGAAATGCTGGCCGAACAAAAAGCCATGTTGGAGGCGCGGGGTAAGTCTGCCTCCGCCAAGGAAAAGTTTGCGGCGGGAGTGGAGTTTGCAATCACCATCAAGAAGAAAAGTCTCAACTTGCGCGACATCGCCGAGGGCGTGCTTGCCATCAACGAACTCAACCGACTGCGGAAAATGGAACTGAGTGAGGAAATGGCACCGCCACCAGCCCAATCCGAGGGAGATCCCAAAGACTACCTGAAGAAGTGGAACCGCGTCATCGTCTCGGATGCTTCAGAGGAAATCGATGGTGCGATGATGCCAGTCGCCTATTGGTATGAAGACTTTATGCCGAAGTTGCTGGCTGCCTTCAGCGTCTGTACCGCAGCAGATATCTCCTTGAACACAGTCCCTGACGAAGCGGCTTTAAACCAGTGGTACGAAGCCACTAAAACGTCAGGGGAATTTGGGCGCTATGGGACGGATGTTGCAGAAAGCTTTCCCAAATGCGCTCCAAAACAGAAGCTGATGCTTCAACAAGCATGGCGCTTGACGCACAACTACCTAAATGGGGTACAGAAACGGCGCGAACGCATGGAGTTTGGGCGCGAGTCTGGCGCACTCTCGCAATATGTCTCGTTCATCGATATATATATGGGCCGCAGTGAAATAAAGAATTCACAAATGCGCGTCAGTTTCCCTTACTATATTGGCCCTGCGGTGTGGCGTTTCTTCCACACTACGGCTGAAATCGTCTCTACGAAGACCCCCAAACAGCAAAAAACTCTGGTGGCCATCTTCAAGGATTTCTTCAAGCTGTTTGCCACTATGTATCCCTGCCCTTACTGCCGCCACCACCTCAACGCCTACGTCGTGCAGAATAAAGAGGTGGAAATGTACCCTGTGGAGTACCTCGTGCTTGGGCGCGACCCGCGTCTGAATAACTTTGAGGTATCAATGGAGGCGAAGCTTTCCACCGTAGTAGATGGCGATTCCCTGCGCTTATTCTTCTGGAAGCTGCACAATACTGTCTCCTCATCAATTGCGCGATCGGAGGAGTGGTATCACAAGGATGAGAAAGCATTTTATACCACTCGTTATTGGCCGAGCATTGACTCTGAGCTAGCACGAGCCAACGCCCTCAAACACATTAGCATTGCCACCGATCGGATGTACCGCCTCTACGGTATGCTCAAGCCTGCGGCACGACTGACAGGGGTGAGAGCAACATTGCAAAAGCTGTTGGATAAGCGGGATGAGGAAGGCATCAAGGAGGCCTGCTTAGTTGCCCAAGATTATATCAAGGAGTTGGAGGAGGCGATCGTCACGGGACAATTCCTACAAGAGACATATTACTTTGACCCTGACCTTGTTGATCGAGCTCCAGTCTTTAGTCCTGAAGAAGAGGAGTTTGCTCGCAGCGGTGTGTTCGTAGAGGTTGCTTAGATATCAGTCAGTAAAAAGTTAAGCTTAAAAACTTAACTTTTTACCTCTTCAAAATTTCGATATAACTAATAGCATCACAGCGCTTAAATTACTGTGTTTACAGAGTTTTTTGGTGCTAACTCGTTTGCGGGAATTCATAAAAAGGACATCGCAAACAATTGGTGCTTTTTGATGTTAAAACCGATCGCGGTATGGTTGTTCCCGATCGGTTTATTCAGGATTTTGGTAAATTAAATATTGCGCGAGTGATTTATCGCGGCAAACTGACGGGCAAGTTTATGGACGATCTTCGCAAGGGGAAATACGGTGTGGATGAAGGTGTTGTGTGCAAGGGAGGCCGAAATGCTAATAATCTGTGGATGGTGAAGATTAAGACTGATGCGTATATGCAGAGATTGCAGCAAGCTTTTAAGGATGATTGGGAAAATTACTGGGAGTAATATAAAATCTGAAGACTAACTTTTTTCATGAATCGATCGAGTAGTGCGATCGGTGAAACCTCCTCTTTTGCTCGCCCTTTACCAGAAGTGTTGACAAACAATTTATCTTGTGATCAGATGGCAGTGCTGAACTTGCAGAGCGATCGCGTGAATGTCCGGGTGGGGGCTGAGGTGGCGGATTACCTGTACCGGATGGCTGCGGGCAATCTCAAACGGTTTGTTACCTATTTTGGCTTGGAGAGTAGGATGGCGCGATCGGTTTATATTACCCAACAGTCGGTGTGGGGGGTTTGAAATCTAAAGTTTGAGTCTACCATCGATCCTTTGCCCCACTCTAATTGATGGCCCAATGGAAAATTTTCCATCACCGGCAGGGAATACAGTCAGCGCCATCATACCAGAAGCAATCCAAACGGCAGGACAAGGGCTACATCCCTTAAGCATTTTTGCCTCTGCCGAATTCTGGTAGATTATGGGGTAATATTATATTTGCAGGAGCAGGGTGCCTAAAAGCTTTACTCTAATGTTAGATAGCATTAAATCTAAGGCTGTCTGGGGCTAATTTATAAAAAGTATTTAAATAAAAAAAGAAATTCTTATGACAAGAGATATCGATATTTTAAAAGATGAAAAGGTAAATTGCTACTCTTTTATGGTACAGCTAAGTGTTGAAGATTATCTCAACATGGTAAGTAGGACATTTAAAAATAGAGGAGGCTTAGAAGGACAAAGAGATACATTAAAAACAACAACAGCTATTCGGATTAGGGAGAGAATGGTTCAAGATATAGAAGCAGGCGCACTAATTCCACCAATAGTCTTAGGAGTAATCGTGCCGAAAGATACTTTTGACCAACTGGAGACATTAAAAAACAGAGATTCCTTTTTAGAATTGATGGAAGGAATTGATAGTGATAGCATTTCTATTATCGACGGAATGCAAAGAACTACAGCTCTACATGAAGCACAAAAGAAGACAGATATTAGTAACAACAAAATTCGTATAGAATATTGGATTGCCTCTCAAGTAAATAGTCTTACCTACCGGATGTTAGTTTTAAATACTGGTCAAGTTCCTTGGAATATAAGGAGACAGATTGAAACCGTTTTTAGGTCAATTATTAAAGAATTAAATGAACAATCTACTTGCGTCAAGATTTGGGAAATGAATGACGCAAAGCGAAGTTCATCACCTGGACAATTTCAGGCTGATAACATTATAGAATTATTTTTGGTTTTTGGGGCAAGAAAAGAAAAAATTGACTTACAGGAGAGGCTAGCAGATGAATTTATGCGACAAGACTTTATAGAATCAGCAGCCAATTCAAATTTCACAAATATATTTTATGAAGTAATAAATTATTTGGGTAAATTTGATCGAGCTATAGCCACATATAAAGATAAAAATTCAAAAGAATATTTTAAAGACGGTAATTTATTCAGAAAAAGTCAACCAGCTTGTGTTGGTTTTGTAACAGCAATAGGTTTGTCTGTACTGGGTAGACCTGGCTCGAATTATAGCCCAGAAAAACAGAATGAAAAATGGAATCAAATTAAAAATGATGCCGATAAAATGTTAGAACGTATATCTAGTCTAAAGAGTAACGAAATAAAAGATTTTCTAGATTTTCCAACTTTAAATGAATTGATTGGTAAAAAACCAGCTAAGTCTAATGAAAGAGAATTCTTTCTGCAAGCTTTTAAAATCTTAATCGAGGAAAACTTTAAAGTTGACAATATGACTCCGTGTTGGAGAGCTTACTGAAAAACTTATGTCTAGAAGCATGATAGACGCTAACAAATATATATTTGAGCTATTAGCTGAATTTGTCCAAACAAGTGAAGTTGCTGTGCCTGTTTCTAGTAATAAACGATGTATTAAGACAAATACTAAAGATAAAAAATGGTTGCAAGAACTCAAAATTATAAACAAGCAGTTAATTTTACCCAATTTCCAAACAGCCTCATTTGAATTTAATAGCCATAAATACTTTGTTGCCGTCGGTTGGCAGAGTAAACAAACTATTGATAGTGATGAAGTTATTGAATTTGTAGAACTGAATGCGGGCATAGTTACAGCATTACTATTTGAACTTAAAATTCCTCTTAGCGATGAAGCAAATCCTTATGATATTGCCGAGTATATTTTATATGATGACCCTATAAAATCAATAATTAAATATGAAGATTATTCTTTAATAAGCAATGTTTTTGAACCATTTTCTGTCTATCGAATTCCAGAAAATTCTCCTTTTATCGAAAAAAATGATATAGATTTAATAAGGATATCAGGCTTCTATGCTTTAAAAAATAGCCAATTAATTGCCTTGAAATTTTCTAGTAAAACATTTGATAAATTTGAAAATATTTTTTTTGAAGGCTCAAAAAAAATACCTTATGAAAATTTATTATTTAGTTTAGTTTCTGTTTCTTGGAAATATTCATTTCTCGATATTTATAGATGTATAGAAATGCTGTTTCCCCTATCCTATTTAGAAATTTTTCACAAGGAATTGAAGATCGAAGATTCGCTCTTAAAGTTTTCGGCTGATGTTGAAAAGTACATGGGTTGGAAACCTAAAGAAAAAGATGCGGTTAATAAACTAATTGACGAGTCCCCGGAAGAAGCTCGTAAGTTATTGCGAGAAATTAAAAGATTGCTTGATGGTACAGAAGAAGGTAATTGTGGAGATTTTGTTTATAAAATTCGGAATTCTATAGTTCATTTTAGACCAGCAACTCAGTCTATTAATATGGAGGATAATAATTGGGATATGCTAATAACAGCATCTTTACATATCGTTGAATATTGGTATAAGCAATATGACGAACAATTAACGCTTAGATAGTCCCTCCATACCTTACCAACCTTTTCAACAATTCCTACTCTAAAACTTCAAATATGAGGATAAATTAACTCATGGCCGCCACAATTGCCACCGAAGAAAAACTCAAAATTCCCGTTTTAGATGCCGGTTATACCCATGCCAAAGGGGGCAATATAGGAAAAATTTTCAACAACCCAGAAATCCTGCGCCACTTGATTCTATATTTGTCACGCCCCAGCTTTTGCATTGCCCTACTCTTCTAGTTCTAAATATCGAGCCAAAATCCGTTGAATTTCTAGTATTTGTTGCAACTCCAATTGCCCAAGACAGCGCACAAGTCTGCGTTTATCAAACGTCATCGGATCGACGCACACGATAAAACTGTCGGTATTCAGACCATTGAGAGTCGAAGGAATTACTGGCAAAACAATGGGTCGTAAATGCTCGTTTGGAACAGCAGAAGTGATGGGCAGAACTGTGACTTTACTGCGTTGATTAAAAGCAGTTCCTGAAATAATTACGGCTGGTCGAGTCTTGCGGATTTCTGTACCGACTGAGGGATCGAAATTCACGAGCCAGATGCTTCCCAGTCGGTAATCGCTGCTTGCTGCCATGCTTCATCCTCATCGGTTAATTCATCACTCAGTTCATCGAGCAATAAACAGGCTTCTACCATTGCCTGCTGTTCTTGTTGTTTACGCCATGCTTGCAATAAAAGCTCAACTAGCCGACTGCGATTTTCTACACGATCGTCAATGTAACGCACTAGCTCATCTGGCAAAGAGATAGATACTTTCATATTATTTATGCCACTTTTAATACTACCAATGGTAGCACCTCGATCAAGCAGATAGCAAGCTGATGAAGTAGAGCAGCAGCAACGCCCATTCCGTCTGATTCCGATATGCCCAGAATCCTACACAAAATTAGCCGGATCTTGATCTCGCCGATGCTTCAGCAGAATCGGAGAACCTTGGCCATCACCCACCAAAGCCGCCGTTTCCTCCAACGCTTCCCTCAGCCGCTTGGCCGCGTAGATCGACATATCCCGCGGCACATTCACCCGATCGCGCAAATACCGCAAAGCCCCATCAGAACCAGCCGGCGGCGTACAAACTTCGCCAGTCATCATCAAAGTTAAAGCACAACGCAAAGCCTCATCAAATAAGTTGTCATCAGCAGGATTGACTCGAACGATGTTGCGCTGGTGCTTAATGACGCGGTGAAGTGCTTCAGCGCGGGATGTTTCCGGTTCTGGGTACATCACATCCGGCAGTCCAGCCCAAGGCCCATTATCCACGCGGGCTTTATTGACTAGCATCTGAGGTTCGCCGTTTTCATAACACCCGCCCATCTGAGGTGGTAAATCGTGGACGTGGGTGTGAAAATCGCTCTGAGTGCCGCGATAGGTAGGGCGGGTTTCCATCGCCGCAAACCAGTCAGCAAAGCGCGGGTTTTCTTCGCGCATCGAGTAGCCTTTGTAGTAGTAAAGACTGGCATTCATCCGTTCGACGTAGGGCGTAAAGATGACATCCGCAGTGCCAAATTCATCGAGGAAATAAGGCCCCGGAGTGCTAGCCAGAGCCTTTTCTACCTGGGCGACGACGCTGATAAATTGGTCGCGGTTGTGCTGTTCTACTTTGGCTGAACTTGCTGGGTAGCACAGCCAAGAGCACCAGGCTCTAAATAGCAGTCGCTCTAACCGCTGCAGGGGTATTACTGCGGGGTTTTCCATGCCCAAACCCAAGGGGCCGTAGACTCGTTCGAGGGCGATTAAGATGTCATCGCTTTCGGTGATGATGCGGCCGTCTAGTTCGATCGCCGGTAGCATTCCCGATGGCACTTTGCGCTTGTACCAGCTTTCCTTTTCCCCATAGCAGAACATTGTAACTTTGTCAATACGGTAGGGGATTTCTTTTTCTTCCAGCCACAGCCAGATTTTTTGGCAGTAGGGACACCAAGCATGGTTATCGCGGTACAGGGTGACTCGCACATCGGATTCGGTTTTACCGAATAGGCGCAACCGGGATTGAGCGTTGGTGGGGCCGTTGGTGCGATCGACTTCAAAGTCTGTGAGTGCCTCTAATTCTGTCCAACTTAGAGGGGCGAGGCGATCGGTGGGTGTCATAGTTGAATTGGGCTGATAATAATTAGGGCGATGTCTGGGGAGGGGGTGGCGCGTCTTGAATTTTAGCCAGTGCTGCTTTCATTTCAGGAGTTGCTAGCAACTTTTGGGTATCTGCAATCAGACGATCGCCCCAGAGGTTTTCTTTGAGATATTCTACGGTAGCATAGCGTTTGTCGAGTTTCAGAGCTGCTTCTCCCATCGCTAAGCCTTTTTCTTTGTCACCTTTGGTGTAAAATGCTACTGCTAGAGCTAGCATTGCTTCTGCTGCTTTGTTGTCGATCGCGATCGCCTGTTCCCAGCGTTTGATAGCGCCATCGACATCTCCCATTTCGTATTTGACTAATCCGATATTGTTGATAGCGGGCCACAGGTTTTTTTCTAAAGCAAAGGCTTTTTCGTATTGGGCGATCGCCCGATCGAACCGCTTGAGCTTATAAAAAGCATTGCCTAAATCAAATAATGCACCTGGAGTGTCTGGTTTTAACTTCAACCCTGCTTGCAAATATTCGACTGCTTTGTCGTAGCGAGCCTGCCGAAAGTGAGCTTCTCCCAAGGCAAATTTAATTGAGGAATTTTCTGGCGCCAGAGATTGAGCTTGTCCCAAAGCTACAATCCCTTTATCGAACTGCTCGACTTGAAGGTACAAGCTGCCTAACAAAGTCCAAGTTTGAGCATTCTTGGGGGCTAGCTGTGTGGCGAGTTCGGCTCTGGGTACGGCGAGTTCGTACTGCTGGAGTCTGGCTAGCTGGACGGCTTCTTCTGCAAGGCTCAAGGCAGTTTGTTCGAGTTGGGCCGAGTCGATTTGCAGGGTGTAAGGCAAGAGTGCCTGTGCGACAACTGGCTCGGGCATTGTCCACAAACCGAGTGCGAGCACTAGAGATAGTAAAGGAATGCGATTAGGCACTGTACAGCCCCAGAAAAAAATATAAGGGTTTCTCGATCGCCTATAATAACTCATATTTTTGAGTTTTGATATTGCTTCTTGACTCGCAACGCTTCGCGGTTTTCATTTAAATAGACCTCTTGCAAAAATCCTTTTAATCAAATTCTGGAACGGGCAAGATGCCCGTTCCACAAGAAAAACAATTTTGTGGGATGGGCATCTTGCCCGTCCTAGTTATTTTTGCAAGAGGTCTAATACTTCTCAAATTATGTTTACATTCAGGATAGCCGTTTTTCTTCACTGTTTTAGAGACGAATGATTGCCTCACTACAAACAGGCAAAATTATGAGTTATTATAAACTTGACTGAGTTAACAAATAACGCTTCGCGGTTGACAGTTAAAGAGTTCCCAGATTCTGTTTTTTCTCATAAATAATAGTTTGTTTTAACGGGTCGAGAAACGATTTAATTCCTCACTACAAACCTGGTAACTTCTTCATTTTTAGGAACTTGAATGAGTTAATAAAGTCTGTTGAATTTTCTCTAACAATTGTGCTGCCGATAAGGAAGAAGGTAAAATTTTGGCAGATACTTCTTGCAGCAAAAAGTCGATCGCCTCGGATTCCGAATTTACAGCAGACCGATAATCCCAGACTAAAATTGGCAGTTTTACTGCCATTTGCCGCAGGTTGGATAGCGCTTGCAACATAGCGGTTGATTCAGAGGGGGCATCTCGCAAGCACAGCAAAACTAAGTCAACGCTTTGATATTGCAACTGCTGCAAAACTTCTGTCCAGGAGGGAGCGATCGACCCTCGAAATCCTGCGGTTTGGATGTACTGAATCAAAGCTTGAAGGTTGGGAGTAGAAAACTTGGCATTGGGAATGGGAATCTCGGCCTCCGTCGATCGATCGCGATTTTCCAATTCTCCCGTCGGGTTCCCCCCAGCAGTGCGGTGCAAGTCCGGTAAAGTTGAAATGTCGGCCAATAAAATGCTGGGCTTCCAACTCATGCCAGCAGCTACTTGAATCACTTGCCACAACGCACTTGCCACCAACCCAGTACCGTCGGGACTGCCGGCTGCCAAACAGGGAAATACCGACAATCCTTTGACTTGATTTGCCAGTTGCGTAGTTGCGGGATCTAAAGTCACCAAGGGGAGAGAACCCAAATTTCGAGACCGACTTAACTGTTCGATAAAAGCTAAGGGGTTTTGCAGTTGACTTGTACCGTCCAAGACGATCGCGTCGGGCCGCCAAATTCTAGCAACGAGTTCTGCTTGGCCGAGGTCGTCTGCTTCTAAAACCCGGCAGTAGTTGGGGTTGAGCAGTAAAGCGGAACCTTGAGAGGAACTAATTTGCGGGCTGAGCCACAACACAGTTAAAGAACTCCTTACTTTGGGGGTACTGGCTTTACTGTGACCTATCGAGTCTGCCAGCAGCCGCCGCAAAGCGGGTTCTTCCACCGGCAAGCTTAAAAAGCCTTCGGCTCTGTTGACAGAAGCCCGTTCTTTTTCGCCTCTGGTGGATGTGACGATCGCCGGAATCGATCGGGTATCCGGATCGCTCTTGAGCAGCGTCAGCACGTCCCAACCGGACAGCAGCGGCAGCAGCGGGTTGAGGAAAATCGCTTCGGGACTGAACCTGCGGGCTTTTTCCAGCGCTTCGGTGCCGGAACGGGCGACTATTACTTGGTAGCCCAAACCCGAGAGGACGTTGGTTAAATCTTCGATATATTTGGGAACTGCTTCGACTATTAATACTAAACGAGAGCGAGAATTGGCGATCGGAGTCTGATATTTTGGTTTTAATAATTCTTCCTCGGCCTGGGTGCCTCCTGGGGATTCTTCAGAGCTGTTTCCCGGAGGATTTGGGGGCAGCAGCAGGGTAAATTGAGAGCCTTGATTTTCTGAGGAAATAAACGAAACGTCTCCGCCGTGAAGCCGAGCTAGGCGTTGAGTCAGTACCAGTCCCAGTCCGGTTCCTTGAAAGCGTCTGGTGAGGGGGCTTTCTAGCTGTTGGAATTTCTGAAAAATCAGGTGCTGTTTGTCGGCGGGGATGCCAATGCCGGTGTCCCAAACTGTGAATGCGATCCAGCCTTCCCAAACATTTACTTTTAATCCAATTTTGCCGCCTAGTTCGGTGAATTTTAAAGCGTTGGAAAGGAGGTTGACGAGCATTTGCCGCAGCCGCAGTTCGTCGGCAATTAAGTAGCTCAACCCTGGTTCTATTTCGAGTGTAAATTCGATTTGGGCGGAGGGTTCTGCGTTTGCTACGGCGCCCGGAGTGCTCGGCCCAGGAGAGGATTTTTCTTCTTGCTGTTGCAGTTGTTGGGCTTGTTCAAAGGATCTTTTGCAGGTGGCTGCTATTTCTACCGATTCGGGAATTAGTTCTAGCTGCCCGGTTTCCATTCGGGTCAAGTCTAAAATGTCGTTAACTATTGTCATCAAATGCCGCCCGCTTTTATGGATTAGTTTGGCGTAGCGCGTTTGGCGATCGTTAAGTTCTCCGATCAATTTATCTTTGAGGAGGCTGGACAAACCGAGGACTGCCGTGAGCGGGGTTTTTAGTTCGTGGCTGATGCAGGATAAAAATTCGTCTTTGAGTCGGTTTAGGTGGATTAAGTCTGCGTTTTTTGCTGCTAGTTCTTTCGCGACTAAATGTTCTTCGGTGACATCTTGTCCCATTACTAAAATTAGCTGCTCTGAGAGCGGTTGTTTGACAAATTGCCAAATCCGTTGTTGGCCTTTTTGTACGGGGCAGTCGCAAATGTAGGTATCTGGTTTGCCTGCGGTGGGGCACCAAGCTGGAGCGGTTAAGGTTGAGGGGGAGGCGGCGGCGTACAGGGGCAACGGGCAACTGGTGGGTGCGGTTGAATCGCGATCGCCCCTACTTGCTCCTACTAGGCTCATGCACTCTTGGGTGATAGCCTCTCCCTGCACGTTCTTGTATTCGGCTGTTACATGGCTGGGTTTGTGGGGCGAGTGTTTGCCCAAATTTGCTGCTGGTTCTGGAACTGGTTCGGGGCCTGCTCCCAGCAAAATCCGCCACGCTGCGTTTTGGCTGACTATTTGTGCGGTGGGGGTTTGCAATCTCAGGGGCAGGGGCAGTTTTTCGAGGAGTTGGACTAGGGAGTTCAGGCTTTCCGAGGGTTTCAATCCTGCTTCTAGAAAGCGCACTTGAGCGTCTAGGGCGGTGGCGATGGCTGCGGAAACGGGCATTAATTCGATTTCTTTGACTGCTGTTGGCTCTTCTGTGAGGCTGCCGATCGAGCTGCTGTTGAGTGCGGCGAATTGCAGCAAGCTCAGGCTGTCTAGTATTCCTAAAAATTTACCGCTGGCATCTGTCAGGGCGATCGGGCTGTTTGAGGAGCCGTCGGCGGTTTGGCGGTTTGTCAGGGCTGGGTTGTTCAGTGCCTCTGTTTGCAGGTACTGCCAGAATTCGCTGACGCTCAGAGCCGCAGGTAATGTCCTGACTGGTTCGATCGCGATCGGGCTTTCTGACAAAGGTTGTTGCCAGTCGTTTGTGCGATCGGCCGTGGGAGCCCAAAGGCTGCGGAGGTAAACTAATCCCAGGGGCTGTAGCTGTTCGTTGACTACTGCGACTCGATCGCAGTTACAGGAGCGAAAAATTGACCGCAGAGATTCTAGCGCCGCCGTGGATTGGCACAGTGGCACTGGCTCGATAAAATTCTTGAGACTGGGGCTGGTGAGTGGCATGACAAACCTGAGAGTCTGCTATCAATAGCAGTAATATTTTTGATACTCAACGTAGCTGCGGATTTCTGTATCTTATTTGTTTTATATCAGTTCGCTATCAGACCGGGGATCGCCACCGAGACCTGTGAGTTCGATGCCAGCACCCGAGTTGAAGTGACTATCGCTTATTTTAAGGCTTAAGCTTAATTGCAGAAATCGGGCTTTGGGTGCTTGACACAAAAATTAAAGAGTAGACTTTAATTATCCCTCTGTGACAAAGTTGTTACCCATTTTGCTGTTAAGATTGCTTACAGTCAATGTTGCGATGATTGTTAAAATGTTAAGTGTTTTGTAAAGGAGATATCAACTCTGAGCGATCCAGCACTTTCGGGCAATGCCGGCGTTTCACCTACAGCTTTGCTTCCTCAACTGTCGATCGGTATTTATGTCCGATCTGAGAAAATCGCAGCCTCTGCGATCGAGCTTTTGAGGGGCGAACGCTATGCTTTAACGCATATTAAGTCGGCAGTGGAGTTTTTGGGGTTCTTTAAGCACAATTACCACGTCGATTGTTTTGTTTTTGAGGTAGATGGGGATCTGCGCGAGCTTCTGAGCAAGCTGCAAGAACGATCGATCTTTTTGCCAGCAGTGATTTTTTCGCCCCAGCCGGGGGAGGATGGAAGGCCCGAAGCACCATATTCAGATGGTTTTGAGGCTGCCGCCAGTACCGCCGACAAGAGTCAAGAGCAAAGTTGTGCTTTTTTTTACCACCCTGCTGAGGTGCAACTGCCAATCGCTCAAGCGAGCGAAATAGGTGCAGGTATCGATCGGGCGATCGCACAATTTCTGAAACTTTCAACTCCGGTTCCTGTCAATTACCAATCCGCAACAGTCGATGCGACGGCCCAATTGACTGCTCAAAGTTTGCTCAGCCGACAGCAGCGGCGGCTTGCGGAAAAATTACGGGAGCGACTAGGATACTTAGGTGTGTATTATAAAAGAAATTCCCAGATTTTTTTGAAAAATCTGTCGGAATCCGAGAAAAAAAAGTTTTTGGAGCAACTCAAGTCAAGTTATCGCGACATCGTTTTGAATTATTTTTCTCAAGATGCTGCCGTCAACAATCAAATAGATGAATTTGTAAATTTGGCTTTTTTTGCTGATGTTCCAGTGACTCAAATTGTAGAAATTCACATGGAATTGATGGACGAGTTTGCTAAACAGCTACAATTAGAAGGGCGCAACGAGGAAATATTGCTCGATTACCGCTTGACTCTGATTGACGCGATCGCTCATATGTGCGAGATGTACCGGCGATCGATTCCCAAAGAGGCATCTCAGGTTAGAATGTAGAATGATCCACAGCCGAATTTAAGAAAGAATAAGGTAGAAGGTAGAATTTAACAAAAAAGAAAGGAGAAGGCTGGACGGCCGAGCGAGCGCTGAAATTCTTATAAAATAAGAAAGAACAGCGGATTCAAGACAAATAACAACTACAACTAACATCTGGCAACTAATACTCAACATTTAAAAAAGTTCATGAGTCCTCTCAAGAAAACCTACGTTCTGAAGCTGTACGTTGCGGGGAATACTCCCAACTCAGTGCGAGCTTTGAAAACCCTAAAAGACATCCTAGAACAAGAATTTCAAGGAGTCTACGCGCTGAAAGTCATAGACGTTCTCAAAAATCCTCAGCTAGCAGAAGAGGACAAAATTTTGGCAACCCCGACGCTGGCGAAAATCCTGCCACCGCCGGTGCGAAAAATTATTGGCGATTTGTCCGATCGCGAGAAAGTTCTGATAGGATTAGATTTGCTCTATGAAGAACTTCGCGAAGAAGACCTGAATTCATAAGATAATCAGGTGACACTCATTAGTCAGCAGTCATTAGTTATTGAGCAAGAGCCAAAACTAAAAGCTGGGTACAAAGAGTCAAGATCGGCGGTTAATGAGTGACAACTAAAGAATACTGAGAGTTGACAAAAATCGATATGAATGAAATTAGTCAAACGGTTAAACGAGAAGGATTGGTAACCGCAGGAGTTCAAAAAATTCGCACGATGATTGAGGGTTTCGATGACATCAGTCACGGCGGAATGCCGATCGGCAGAACTACCCTAGTCAGCGGCACGTCAGGAACGGGAAAAACTTTATTTGCCGTACAATTTATCTATAACGGAATCACCCATTTTGACGAACCTGGAGTGCTCGTAACTTTTGAAGAATCTCCAACAGATATTATTAAAAATGCTTGCAGTTTCGGTTGGGATTTGGCACAGTTGATCGATGAAGGCAAGCTATTTATTTTGGACGCTTCCCCCGATCCAGAAGGTCAGGATATCGTGGGAAATTTTGATTTATCTGCCTTAATCGAGCGGATTCAGTACGCAATTCGCAAGTACAAAGCCAAGCGCGTTTCTATAGATTCGGTGACGGCCGTATTTCAGCAGTACGATGCTGCATCGGTGGTGCGCCGAGAAATTTTTCGCTTAGTTGCGCGCCTCAAACAAGTCGGAGCAACTACAGTTATGACTACAGAACGGGTGGAAGAATACGGCCCGGTGGCTCGGTTTGGAGTGGAAGAGTTTGTGTCGGATAATGTGGTGATTGTTCGCAACGTTTTGGAAGGGGAACGCCGCCGCCGCACAATGGAAATTTTGAAGTTGCGGGGTACAACTCACATGAAGGGCGAATACCCTTTTACTATGACTAATGACGGAATTAATATTTTCCCCTTGGGGGCGATGCGATTAACTCAAAAGTCTTCCAACGTGCGGGTTTCTTCGGGCGATAAAACTCTCGACGAGATGTGCGGCGGCGGTTTCTTCAAAGACTCGATTATTTTGGCTACGGGTGCAACGGGAACCGGCAAAACGCTGTTGGTGAGCAAGTTCTTGCAGAATGCTTGTATGAACGGCAATCGGGCGCTGCTGTTTGCCTATGAAGAGTCGCGGGCTCAGTTGTTCCGCAATGCTTATTCTTGGGGCATTGATTTTGAGGAAATGGAACAGAAAGGAATGCTGAAGCTGCTGTGTACTTACCCGGAATCTGCCGGTTTGGAAGACCACTTGCAGACTATTAAATCAGAAATTGCTGAGTTCAAACCTTCTCGAATTGCAATAGACTCGCTGTCGGCGTTAGCTAGGGGTGTCAGCAATAATGCTTTCAGGCAATTTGTGATCGGAGTGACAGGTTTTGCGAAGCAGGAAGAAATAACCGGCTTTTTCACGAATACAAGCGACCAGTTTATGGGTTCTCATTCGATTACGGACTCCCATATTTCTACGATTACTGACACGATTATCATGCTTCAATATGTAGAGATTCGAGGGGAAATGTCACGGGCAATTAATGTGTTTAAGATGCGCGGTTCGTGGCATGACAAAGGTATTCGGGAATACACGATTACTGAAAGAGGGCCGCAAATTAAAGATTCGTTCCGCGGTTACGAACGGATTATCAGCGGTTCTCCGACTCGGATTACAGTTAATGAGAAGAGTGAGTTATCGCGGATTCTCCAGGGCGTGCAAGGTCAAAACGATGACGATATTTGAGAGTCAGCCGTCTGTTGTGTAGAAAGCTATGTAGGGTGCGCACCGCGTACCCTACATAGCTTTGTTCTGAGTTCGATCGCCAAAACAGGCATAAAAAACGATCGTCGCGAACGATCGATCAAATCCTTAACTTAAATGAGCACGGAGGGATTTGAACCCCCGACCCTCAGGACCGGAACCTGATGCTCTATCCACTGAGCTACGTGCCCTCAACTTTAATCAGTATAGCACGTCTTGCGGAAAATGGCAAGGACGATCGCAAATTCGATCGGCAGTCTCAAAACCCCTTGGCACGTGGGGGTTCTAATCGCCCTGCGCGCAATTCTCGAAGCCCGAGACTACAAATTTTACCTAAATTGTCAAAATAATACGACAATGGGTAAAATTATAGACTTTAATCTAACAAACATTAGGTTCACATTCGATCGGGATTGAGCATTTACCACGGCTAAAATAGCCCGCCTCAATGCCCTCTAGCTAATCGGCAGTAGATGGCGCTGCTGTTAAGACAAGACCAGTTTAAAATAGGACTTACGCAAAACATCTAAATGTAGGGTGAGCCGAGGCGCACCTTACCCCTATAGATAGCGGATAAAACCATTTTTTTGCCTTAGTCCTATTATAAAAAAAGAATACAACTGTAGACAACCTCCAAACCCCGAGAGTCATCAGTAATTCCCAATTCTTCAATTCTTCAATTCTTCAATGGTACAAGACGATCTCTGAAAGAACTATTATAGCTTAAGTTCACAAAAACTCTAAATCCTATGGTTTCTAAAATTTTAGACAAATTACCGCTGCGAACTGTTCTCATAGTTCCATTTGTACTGCAAATAGTGGGAGCCGTGGGACTCGTAGGATATCTGTCTTTTAGAAACGGACAAAAAGCAGTTAATAACCTTGCCAGTCAGTTAATGAGCGAGGTGAGTTTGCGTGTCGAGCAAAACCTGCAAGTTTACCTAACAACTCCCCATAAAATCAATCAAAGCAAGTTGGATGCTGTCAAGCTCGGCTTGTTAAAGATGGAAAATTTATCAGCTTGGGAAAAATATCTTTGGCGGCAAGTACAATTATATCCCTATATCAATTTTACGGCCGTTGGCAACGAGAACGGAGATTATCGATCCGGAGAACAACTGTCTAACGGTTCCCGAACGATGAATGCGATCGAGAAATCTACTGGAGCAAATTTTTATTCCTACAATACTAATGATACGGGCGATCGCACTACCATAGCAACAGTTATCAAGAATATTGACAATAGGCAACATTCTTCCTACAAAGCTGCCGTAAAAGCAGGCAAGCCCACTTGGAGTCCGGCTTACGTTTCCTTCCTAGAACCGACATTAATTATCAGCGCTATCCAACCTGTATACAGCGATAAAAATCAGCTAGAAGGAGTATTAATTGCTGCTTTGCGTCTCGACTATATAGGGAGATTTCTCAATAGTCTAAAAATTGGAAAATCGGGACAAGCCTTTATTATCGATCGCCAAGGTAATTTGTTAGCAACTTCCACGGCAGAAAAACCATTTCGCATTCGTGGCAAGGAAAAACAATTGTTTAAAGTGGCAGAAAGCCACAACCCTTTGACTCAAGCTACAGCTAAATTTTTGAGTTCACACTTTCAGAAATTAAATCAAATTAAAAATTCTGAGTTATTAAACTTTAAAATAAATGGCAAGCGACAATTCTTAAAAGTCCTGCCATTCCAAGACGGCAAAGGCTTAGACTGGCTGATTGTAGTAGTTGTTCCCGAAGCGGATTTTACCGAAGAAATCGATGCCAATACCCGCACGACAATTTGGCTGTGTTTCGCAGCTTTAGTAGTAGCTGTCTCCATTGGCATTCAAACTTCTCGGTGGGTAACAAATCCTATTTTGCGCTTAAATATAGCAGCAAAAAATATTGCTAAAGGTGAATGGGACACAACAATAGAAAGCGAACGATCCGACGAATTGGGGGAATTAACCAAAGCATTTAACAGCATGGCTCAACAACTGCAACAATCTTTTGAAACTTTAGAACACCGAGTGCAAGAACGGACTGCCGAATTGGCTGTAGCTAAAGACAAAGCGGAAGTAGCGAATCAAGCTAAAAGCACTTTTCTTGCTAACATGAGCCACGAATTGCGATCGCCTCTCAATGCAATTCTCGGCTTTTCCCAATTGATGACTCGCAGCCAAACCCTATCCCCAGAACATCAAGAAAATATTAGCATAATTAGCAGCAGCGGAGAACACCTGCTCACCCTGATTAATAACGTCCTCGATTTATCTAAAATTGAATCGGGGCGCACCACCCTCAATCCCAAAAAGTTTGACCTCTATCGCCTGCTCAACGACTTGGAAGATATGTTTCAACTCAAAGCACATGACAAGCACTTGCAGTTAGTTTTTTACCACAGTCCAGACGTGCCGCAATACGTAGAAACTGACGAGTTAAAGTTGCGGCAAATCTCGATCAATCTGCTCAATAACGCTCTTAAATTCACCAATGAGGGCGGTGTTTCGGTCAGAGTAAGCAAGCATTATTCAGGCGGAAATCAGCAGGCAGAAGGCGAAAAGAATGAGCTGTCAGAAGAATCAAAGAATACAGAAAATTCAGCAAGTAATAATCTTAAACAATCCGAATTAAGTCACTCAGAAAACGCGAGTTATGCAACCAAACATGACGGTTCACCTTCTGTCTCTTCCTTCTTCCTTCATTTTGAAGTCGAAGATACTGGACCCGGTATTGCTACCGATGAATTAGACAATCTTTTTGAAGCTTTCGTGCAAACCCAGACCGGCAAAGATTCGCAAGAAGGTACAGGCTTGGGATTGCCAATCAGCCGCAAATTTGTGGAATTAATGGGCGGCGAAATCAGCGTCTGTTCTGCTGTTGGCAAAGGAACTAATTTTAAGTTTGATATTCAAGTTATTGCGGTCGATGCGGCTGATATTGAAAGCCAAAAACCAACCCGCAATGTGATTGCTCTGGAACCCAATCAACACCCATATCGAATTTTGATAGTAGACGATAAACCGCTGAATCGCCAACTGTTGATTAAAATCCTCCATCCTCTGGGTTTTGAACTCAAAGAAGCTACTAACGGTCAAGAAGCTATTGAGATTTGGGACAGTTGGGAACCGCATTTAATTTGGATGGACATGAGAATGCCCGTGATGGACGGCTACGAAGCGACGCAATACATTAAAGGCACTATTAAAGGTCAAGCTACTGCTATTATTGCGCTGACTGCGAGCGTTTTGGAGGAAGAACGGGCAGTTATTTTGTCGGCGGGATGCGATGCTTTTATGCGCAAACCTTTCCGGGAAGCCGATATTTTTGATGCTATGCACAAACATATCGGAGTGCGCTATATTTATGAAGATCCCGGTCAAGCTAATTTATCGGCCATCAAAGAGCGCGATCGGGGCGAAATGAGTGCGACTGATTTCGTAAAATTGCCTGATTCACTGGTAGCTGATTTAAAGCTGGCGATACTGAATGCAGATATGGATTTAATTGATAGCTCGATCGAGCAAATTCGATTAGATGATGCAGTAACAGCCAGTGCGATCGCAACTTGTATAGAAAATTTCGAGTACGACAAAATTTTAAAGTTAATTTCTCAAACAAGCTCACATGAATAACGACCTTCCTAGCACCGATCGCGGTAATATTTTAGTAGTTGACGACACCCCAGCTAATTTGCGGCTGCTAGCCGGAATTTTGAATGGCAAGGGCTATAAAGTCCGCCCCGTACCTAGCGGGGAGTTAGCGCTGTCGGCGGCAAAAGGTATGCCTCCCGATTTAATTTTGCTGGATATTATGATGCCCGAAATGAACGGGTATGAAGTTTGCGAAAAAATCAAAGCTGATGAACGCACTCGCGACATTCCGGTAATTTTTATTAGCGCGATTAATGACGTACTAGATAAAGTCAAAGCCTTTGCTGTGGGCGGGGTTGATTATATTACCAAGCCCTTTCAGGTGGAAGAGGTTCTAGTTAGGGTAGAAACCCATTTAGCAATGTGCCAGTTGCAAAAAAAGCTCCAACAGAAAAACAATGAACTGACAGTCACTTTAGACCAACTGCAAGCTACTCAGAATCAATTAGTTCAATCGGAAAAAATGGCCGCATTAGGGCAACTGATTGCGGGCATTGCTCACGAAATTAATACGCCACTGGGAGCAATTCGATCGTCTATTGGCAACATTACCAACTTTTTGGATAACAATCTCGAAAGTTTGCCAGTTTTTTTTAAAGAACTATCAGCCGAACGCCAGCAAGATTTCTTGAGTTTGATGTACAGTTCCAGCCAACAAACTTACTCTTTATCTACGCGAGAAAAACGGGGATTTAAAAAAGACCTCAAGCAGCAACTAGAGTCGGAAGGAATTGACAATGCTGACAGCCTTGCTAGCATTTTAGTCAATATCGGATTGCAAGGAAACCTGCAAGAATTATTGCCGTTGCTCAAAGACCCGGACAGCGAAAATATTATAAAAACCGCCTACGATTTTGCCAGCATTCACAGAAGCGCCCGAACCATCGCTACCGCTACAGAACGCGCTGCAAAAGTCGTTTTTGCCCTTAAAAGTTATGCGCGTTACGATGTAAATGGGAAAAAAATACAGGTGAATATTACTGATGGGATTGAGACTGTATTAACTCTTTATCAGAACCTGATCAAGCAGGGTGTGGAAATCGTCAGAAACTATCAAGCTCAATTGCCTGCGGTACTGTGTTATCCCGACGAACTAAATCAAATTTGGACAAATTTAATTCACAATGCCTTACAAGCGATGGACAATCAAGGAACTTTAACAATTGACGCCCTACAGCAAGATACCAGCATCATCGTAAAAATCACTGACAGCGGTAAGGGAATTCCACCGGAGATTTTGCCTAAAATTTTTGAGCCGTTTTTTACTACCAAACCTGCGGGAGAAGGTAGCGGCTTGGGATTGGATATTGTCAAAAAAATAATTGCAAAACATCAGGGTAAAATTGATGTGGAGTCGAACCCCGGTAAAACTGCATTTACAGTGTCTTTGCCGATTAATTTAACTGAGTAGGTTTCATCGCCCCAGACTGAAGTCTGGGGCTAAAAATTTGCAGTCTACTCGCGCGGAATGTAGAATTTGGAAAACGGTGTGGTTGCCCATCGGCGTTCACCCTGCCAGATTAAAGAAGGAAACTAGCGATGTCTAAACCAGCAATTTTGTGTGTTGACGATGAAGTAGCGGTGTTGGAAAGTCTGGAAATTGAACTGCAACACGCATTTAAGGGTAAATATCTTTGCGAATTTGCTGAAAGTGCTGCCGAAGCACTGGAGATTATTGAAGAGCTATGTGAAGCTGATGTTAACATTCTAGTGATTGTCTCTGATTGGTTGATGCCCGGAATGAAAGGAGATGAGTTGCTGATTAAAATTCATCAAAAATATCCGCAAATTGTGACTGTGATGCTGACGGGACAAGCAGACCAAGAAGCAATCGAACGAACAAAAACTAAAGCAAATCTTCATGCTTTCATACAAAAACCTTGGGAGAATCAAGAATTAATTGAAGCCATCAAGTCTGGTCTAGCAATTTTATGAAAAAACCAGTAATTATTTGTGTCGATGATGAGCCGAGTATACTCGACAGTCTGGAAATCGACCTGCTAAAAGCTTTTGAAGATAAATATTTAATTGAAACAGCGGAAAGTGGCGAAGAAGCTTTAGAGTTGTTGTCGGAACTTTTAGGAGATCAGTATGAAGTTCCTTTGGTTATTTCCGATCATATCATGCCTAATATGAAAGGAGACGAGCTGTTAAGAAGCGTTCATGCCATCTCGCCAAATACTCTCAAGATTATGCTGACGGGGCAGGCTGATTTGGAGGCCGTAGCCAATGCTATTAACTATGCTAAATTGTACCGATACATACCTAAACCTTGGCAACCTGATGACTTAAAATTAACTGTTACTGAGGCAATCTACAAATATTTTCAAGATAAACAATTAGCTGAAAAACAAAGAGAACTTCAGGAAATGAATCAGGAGTTGGTAAAATTAAACCGCAAGCAGGCGATGCTGATTGCCAAACTCCATGAAAACGAAAGTCGCTTGACGCAATATCTAGAAGCTATGCCATTGGGCGTGTGTGTACTTGATGCAAACGGGCAATCTTTTTACGCTAATCAGAATGCGCGGGAGGTATTTGGCAAAGGCACTGTGCCGCATATTAATTCGGAGCAGAAAGCAGCAATTTATCAATTCTATAAAGCCGGAAGTAATGAGAGATGCCCTGTGGAAGAATTGCCAATTATGCGGGCGCTCAGGGGCGAAAACGTGCGGACTGAGGGTGTAGAAATTCGGACGGGCAGTAAGATTATTCCGGT
The DNA here is from genome assembly GCF_036702825.1 of Microcoleus sp. A003_D6. NCBI lineage: Bacteria > Bacillati > Cyanobacteriota > Cyanophyceae > Oscillatoriales > Microcoleaceae > Microcoleus > Microcoleus sp. A003_D6. The sequence goes on from NZ_JAUBWA010000008.1 coordinate 59,656, forward strand.
GGAGAGTTGGGCTACTCCAATTTATGATTCTACAGGCGACATTTCCTATGCGATTATTGCTTTTACTGATATAACTGAACGCAAGGAAGCTGAAGCTGCACTAATTCAAGCTGAAGAGAAGTATCGCGGGATATTTGAAAATGCTCTTGAAGGTATTTTTCAGACGACGCCGGACGGACATTTTATCAGTGGGAATCCGGCTCTTGCGGAAATATACGGCTACGATTCCGCGTCTGAATTGATAGAAAGTATTAATGATATTCAGCATCAATTGTACGTGGAACCGAACCGCCGTCAAGAGTTTGTGGCGCTGATGAAACAGCACGGTACTCTGTGTGAGTTTGAGTCTCAGGTTTACTGTCGAGATGGCAGCATTATCTGGATTTCTGAGTATGCGCGCACAGTTTATGATGTTAACGGTGAAGTGCTTTACTATCAGGGTTTTGCTAAGGATATTAGTTTGCAAAGACAGGTGGAAGTGGAACGAATCAGGTTTACTAATGATTTAGAAAAAGCTTTGACAGCCGAAGAAAAGTTAAATGAGGCCCTGTCAGAAAGCGAAAGCCGATTGACTCAATTCCTGGAAGCGATGCCGGTGGGAATATTTGTTGTGGATGGTAAGGGTAAACCTTTTTACATGAATTCTTGGGGCGAAAGGATATTAGCCCAAGGTTTAATTTCTGATGGGGGTACTGACAATTTTCCTGAAACTTATCATTTTTACGACGCTGGAACTAATCAATTGTATCCGAGCGATCGCCAACCGATTGTTCGGGCGTTGCGGGGAGAATTTGTGCGTATGGACGATCTAGAAATTCATGGGTCGGATCGGATTGTGCCGATCGAGGTTTGGGCGACTCCAATCTACGACGAACGGAAAAACATAGTTTACGCGATCGCAGCTTTTCAAGATATCACAGAACGTCAAGAGGTAGAAACAGAGCGCCGCCAATTCACAGACGAGTTACAAAAAGCTTTAGCAGCGGAAGAAAAATTAACAGATGCTTACGGGCGGTTTGTGCCGCACGAATTTCTCCACTTTCTGGGATATGAAAGTATTCTGGAAGTAAAATTAGGCGATCAGGTACAGAAAGAAATGTCGGTGCTATTTTCAGATATCCGCGATTTCACTTCTCTTTCTGAAACGATGAATCCCGAAGAAAATTTTCAATTTCTTAATGCTTATTTGTCGCGGATGGAACCGGCAATTAGTGACAATTTTGGTTTTATTGATAAATACATTGGCGATGCGATTATGGCGCTGTTTAATGGCAGTGCGGACGATGCTGTGAAAGCGGGGATTGCTATGCTAGAACAGCTTAACGAGTATAATATTAGTCGCAATCGACCCGATCGCCCGCCGCTGCAAATTGGCATTGGAATCAATACGGGTTCTTTGATGTTAGGCACGGTTGGCGGTCAAAGTCGGATGGACAGCACGGTGATTAGCGATGCGGTAAATTTAGCTTCCCGCGTGGAAAATTTGACGAAAGAGTATGGAGTGTCGATGTTAATTACTCACAATACTTTTATACAGTTGAACGATATTTATGATTTTAGGTTGATCGATCGCGTCACAGTTAAAGGCAAATCGCGAATGGTAACAGTTTATGAAGTCTTTGCAGCCGATCCGCCAGAGTTACGGCAGAAAAAGTTAGAGACAAAGACAATCTTTGAGCAAGCTTTGGTATTGTACAATAGTGACAGGTTTGTGGAGGCTACAAGATTATTTTCGGCGTGCCTGCAAATCAACCCTAGTGATAAGGTAGCTCAAATTTATATGCAGCGGTGTCTGAAACGGGCGATCGCTCCTGCATAATTATTGTTTAGACAGGCAGGGAAACGCAAACAATTGTTTCTTGCTGCGGCCAACTTTCGATTTTAAATTCTCCTCCGTGCAATTCTGCAAGGCGTTGAACGATCGCCAGCCCCAATCCCAAACCTGCTTGTTGGTAAAGTTGGCGATCGAACTGTCTGTAAGCTTGTAGCTGTGCAATCCGATCGGCAGTCATGCCGCGGCCTCGGTCTTTGACAGACAGAATAAAAGTCTGATTTTCCACCAAACTGCTTAAGAAAACAGGCGTTCCTTCTAAAGAAAATTTGAAGGCATTGTCCAGCAGTTCCTCAACAATTTTTGTGAGTCTCATAGAATCCATAGCCACCGAAGAATCTTGCAAATTTAAGTGTAAATCGTCTGTTCTATTCGCCTGTTTCGCTTGCTGACGCGCTTTTTCAGCCAGCAAAGATTTGACGCCGCTAAATTCGCTGTTGCGCATCTCCTTTAGCAGTTCGGGATTTGTGGCTGCTATCTCCAGTTCTGCATACAGCAAAAAGTTCTGAATCAGCCGGTACAAGCGATGACCGGAAGTATTAATGTGACCGATCATCTCTAAGATGTCTGATTCCTCTAAAACCTGATATTCTGACAAAATTAGCTCGGAAAAACCCAGAATTGCATTCAAAGGAGTCCGCAATTCGTGGGGGAACGACATACTAATATTGGTGCGCAATTCGTCTAGCATTTTTTGCGATTGCCTGCTAATTGTTTTCTGTTTTTCAAGTCGAATAGCAATTGCTTTTAGCAGTTCTTGCGGCGTACAAGGCTTAGTAATGTAATCGTCTGCTCCCAGTTCCATGCCCGTGCGAACATCATTTTTATCGGCTTTTGCTGTGAGGAAAATAAATGGAATTGTGGCAGTTAGGGGTTCGGAGCGCAAAGCTTTGAGGACGCCGTGACCGTCCACTTCCGGCATCATCATGTCGCACAAAATTAAATCCGGGATTTGCGCGATCGCCAATTTGATGCCGACTTGGCCGTTAATCGCTCCAATTCCTTGAAAATTCTCGGCTTCCAGCAACTCTAAAATATTTTCTCTAATCGATTCTTCATCTTCAATTACCAAAATCTTGGTCACGGTGATTGCTCCTTTTAGTTAGTAGTTTCTGGGAAAAATTCTGGTTCATACACTTGACAAATTGTTTTTTTTATGCACTTAATTTAGCATTAATCGGCGGAGGTTTATAGTTGATAATTCAGTTGTTATTGGCTGGGGCAAATTAAAGGTAAGGTAATGGTGAAAATGGTGCCGTTTCCTTCTTGACTGTCGATAGCGAGCTTGCCACCGTGAAGTTCCACAGCCCTTTTCACAATTGCTAGACCTAGACCTGTTCCAGAAATAGTGCCGACATTTGTAGCTCGGTAAAAAGTTTCTATTATCCGCTCTATATCGGCTTGGGGAATTCCGATGCCCCGGTCTTGAACTTGGAAAACAGCTTCTTTGTTTTGACAGTTGAGGTGCAAAGAAACTGTACTGCCAGCGGGGGAATATTTGAGGGCATTGGAGAGGATGTTTCCCAACATTTGCCGCAGCAGTTTTTCATCCATTTGAGCGTCGCAGTTGCCGCCTTCATGTTTAAAGGCGATCGGGTGTTGGTTGCTGTCGTTGAGTTGCTGTTCTTCTACGAGTTGACGGCAGAATTTTTCTAGGTTTAAGGAAATCGGTTGAAACTGTAGTGTATTTGCTTCGATTTTCCCAATTACGAGGATATCTTCTAATAACTCTGTCATGCGTTTAATTGCTAATTGAATCCGCACAAAATGAAGAGATTTTTTATCTTCTGACCATTGAGAACTGTAATCTTGCAGCAATCCAGCGGAAAATTGGATGGTTGTCAATGGGGTGCGAAATTCGTGGGAAACCATAGTGACAAATTTAGCTCGCAGTTCTGAAAGTTCCTTTTCTCGTGCGAGTGCTTTGAGAATTTCGGCTTCCGCTCGCTTGCGATCGCTAATGTCGCGGGCTTCAGCAATCAGCAGCAAAACTTGTCCTGTGTCATTTTTGACCGGTTTCAGTGAGAGATCGACCGTCACAATTTGGCCGTTTGTTCCTAACAAGTCCATTTCGCTGCGAAAAAATTCGCCCGTAGCAGCTTTGGCGATCCCTTCTTTTAATTGTGCTTTAGCATTTGGTGACTGTTGCCAAATCGGCTGTTGCCAAATCGGGTGGCCGATAATATTTTGCGATCGCATTCCGGTAAATTCCAGCGCTGTCTCGTTCACTTCCAGCACGATTCCTTCGGGAGTCAGCAGTTTGGTGAGCTGAAACGAGGAGTCAAAAATCGCCCGAAAACGCCGCTCGCTTTCCCGCAGCATTTGAAATGTTTGAGAGCGTTCGATCGCGTAACGGATCGTCCGCACTAATAATTGAGTAGTAATGTGACCTTTAACAATGTAATCTTGAGCTCCCAAGCGAACTGATTCAAATGCGAGATCCTCATCATCCAAGCCCGTCATTACAACCATTGCCGTATCTGGGGCAACTTCTCGCAGGCGAGTTAGGGTTTCCAAACCGTGGCTATCCGGCAAAGAAAGGTCGAGCAAAACTACATCAAAGGGCTGTTTGCTCAGATGTGCGATCGCTTCGTGCAGGAACTCAACTGATACCAGTTCCCATTCTATGCCCGCAGATACTTCTAGCAGCTCTGCCAGCAAATCAGCATCAGCCGGATTGTCTTCCACTAACAGAATCTTAATCCACATAGCTTTGACATTTTTTATTTTAACATTTTCACTCTTCAAATCTTTTGCTAAACCTTTTTTGCTTTCCCCTTCCCTTAAGCTACAGGAAGTTGGACAGCCGCTAGCCAGAATTCTTCAATTAACCTAACTACTTTCGTAAATTGTACGAAGTCTACTGGCTTAGTAATGTAACAGTTGGCGTGCAGCGAGTAGGAATTGAAAATATCCTCTGGGGCTGCTGAACTGCTGAGAATTACTACGGGAATTATTTTTAAATTTGAGTCAGTCTTAATTTCTGCCAACACTTCTACACCGCTTTTTTTGGGCAAATTTAGGTCAAGTAAAATTAAGTTGGGACGGGGTACACTGACATAGGGTTTTTCTTTGCGCAAAAACTTGATTGCTTCGACTCCATCCTCCACGAAATGCAAGTTATTTAAAATTTTACCCTGACTGAGGGCCTCTATTGCCAAGTCAGCGTCGCTGGGAGAATCCTCTATCAACAAAATTTCTATGGGGTTAACTGTGTTTTTATTGTTCATAACTGCCACATCCTTTTAATTATTATAGAGAAAAATTGGCAGCTATATCCTTGAGATGTTAATTAGAGGAATAGTAAAGTAAAAAGTCGCTCCTTCTCCCTCCTGAGACTCAACCCAGATCCGTCCGCTGTGGCGTTCCACAATTCGCTTGCAAATTGCCAAACCTATGCCTGTGCCAGAATATTTGCGGCGTCCGTGCAGGCGTTGAAAAATGATGAAAATGCGATCGGCATACTCTGGATCGATGCCAATGCCATTGTCGCGAACGCTAAACCGCCATTCGCTCTCGTTCCTGGCAGCAGAAATATGAATTAATGGGAGTTCTTGGCGGCAAAATTTGACGGCATTGCCGATCAAGTTTTGGAATAATTGTATAAGTTGAAATTCATCTGCCATCACGGTTGGTAGGGCTTCGTAAGTGATGGTAGCTTTGGTTTCGGCGATCGCAATTTGCAAATTTTCCAAACTTTGCTCGACAACAGCATTGCAGTCAGCTATCTCAAATTCTTGCCCCCTAGTTCCCAATCGCGAATAAGCCAACAAATCGTTAACCAACTGTTGCATTCTGGCAGCACCCTCAACAATATGATTAATATATTTATCTGCTTTAGCATCCAAATGGCCTTGATAGCGCTGGGCCAGCAATTGAGTGTAACTGGTAACGGCTCTGAGAGGTTCTTGTAAATCGTGGGAAGCTACATAAGCAAATTGTTCTAATTCCTGATTGGAACGCTTCAAATCAGTAGTAAGTTGCAGCATTTGCTGTTCTGCTTCTTTGCGATCTGTAATATTGTAAACCAAGGTACAACAGGAGACCATATCACCTGTTCGATCCATGACGGGACTGGCAGACATATAAGTCCAAACATCTTTACCATCCTTACTTTTGAGTTTAAAATCGTGTTTTTCAGCAATGCCCTGCTGGCGGCGAGCCATAAGATCGTTGGCTGAGTGTTTGGCTTCTTCGTCCATGAAATCAAACATCGATGCCCCGAACATTTCTAATTCAGTATAGCCGAGCATTCGCGCCATTGCGTGGTTCACGTAAGTCGTGCGTGCCTTGGTGTCAATTACCCAAATACCTTCTTCTGCTAATTCAACTATTTGTCTGTACTTGAATTCACTTTCCTGCAACGCTCTTTCCGTTAGTTTGCGCTCGGTGATATCTTTCATAAAACAGTGGTGTCCGTTAAATGTCCCTTGTTCGTCGCAAGCTTTTACCATTGTTACTTGCTTGTAAAAAAACGAGCCATTTTTCCGCACACCTCTAGCGTCAACTTCTACTTTGCCGGAAGTTAGCATTTCCCAATAAGCTAATCTCAACATCTCAACATCGTCAGGATGTACGGTCACCGACCATTCCCTGCCGAGCATTTCTTCCGGTTTGTAACCGCATTTATTAGCGTAAGATCGGTTAACATTCACGTAGCGTCCCTCAATATCTAGCCGTGAAATGCCTTCCACCGCATTTTGCAGGGCTGCGGTGAGGTCGCGCAGCTCTTTTTCAGCTTGTTTGCGATCGCTAATATCCTGACCAATGCCCGCATAACCGTTAATATTTCCCTCGCTGTCATATAAGGCAGTCATCGACAGCATCACCGGAAACCGCGAACCGTCTTTGCGAATATAAGTCCATTCATTCTCATCAACTATTCCCTGCCGCGCTAAGGCAACAAAAACCTCAAGTCCCGGCTCTATTTTTACTCCCAATTGTTGAGAAAGAACTTCAGCTCTCTGCTTTACCTCCAGAGGATCGTGAATTATTGCTGGCATAACTTTCCCCACAACTTCTTCTGCGGAATAGCCTAAAAGTTGCTGGGCTGCCCGATTAAATGTTTTAATTTTACCATCGGTATCGGTGGAAATAATTGTGTAGTTAGCGCTGTTAAAAATCGCATTTTGCAGTTCAGTCAATTCTAACAAAGTTGTCGCAATTTTTTGTCGGTCGGCGATTTCTTTTTGCAATTTTTGATTGATCGTCCTTAATTGAGCGGGACTGGGGAAAGCTAATGCTTCGGGAATTAAAGGAATTAAGGCGAAAGCGGTGTAAGCAGAAATCGCTGCGGTAATAAGTTTCAAACTGCCAGAAAGCCAATAAACAGGATGCCAAAGCGTCCAAACTTCCATGACATGAGTAGTCCCGCAGGAGAAAATAAAGGTTCCGAACAGCCAAAAGATGTTGCGAAAGGGCAAGTCTTTTCGTTGAGAGACAAAATAAATCAGCGATAGGGGTATTGAGTAGTAGGCGAGGGCAATCAGGGAGTCTGAGGCTATGTGGAGTCCGACAAGCTCTCGCTGCCAAAGGTAACAGTGGCCGTGAGGAATATAGTTCCCGGTGAATAACAGGTTATTTAAAAAATTCCAGAGCATAAGGTGCGATTTACAGGTCATTAAGAGAATAAAACCGGATCTAACTGAAATCTTGCACTATTCGTGTGGAAGCTTAGAGAAACCCGGTTTCTTAAGATGAAATTTTGAACTATTCGTGTGGAAGCTTAAGCTGTTACGCATTTAAAATAGTATTGTAGGGTGCGTCAGCCCTTTCTCGTTTCCCTTGTAAGCATAGGTGTTCTAGCTGACGCACCCTACAGGCCCCGCCCGGTGGTTTAAATGCGTAACAGCTTAGAGAAACCGAGTTTCTGACCCGCAGTGCAATATCTAATATCTAACCCATAACTTAACTTATCTCAAATTTTTAAAATAGACAGAACACTCCGCTCCCGGACTTCTTAAAGAAGTTGGGGAGCTAACAGCGAGCGTTTTACGTTTTATACCATTTCTCTAAAATCGTGCAACACTCTTCGACCCCCTAGCCCCCTCTTGCAAAGGGGGGGGGACAAGAATACTGTTGCATTCTTTTTTAAAATTGGTATTGCTAAGTCGATCTACTTATATAAAAAATGGGGCGAGCCAGAAGCCCGCCCCAAACAAAATTATGCTGCTGCTATTAGCCCAACAGCGCCTGAGCCTTAGCTACCACATTATCAACGGTGTAGCCAAACTTTTCTAAAGCAACGGGGCCCGGTGCAGAAGCGCCGAATCTGTCGATACTGATGCTATCGCCTTCAGATCCCAAATAGCGTCCCCAGCCGAAGCTAGCAGCCGCTTCAACAGCCAAACGCTTAGTAACCGATTTCGGCAGTACCGATTCGCGGTAAGCTGCATCTTGTAAGTCGAACAATTCCCAGCAAGGCATCGAAACTACCCGCACTTTATTGCCTGCGGCGCGCAATTTTTCAGCGGCATCAACGCAGAGGTAAGTTTCGCCGCCGGTGCCGATTAAAATGATGTCTGGAGTGTCGCCGTCGTCGGACAAAATGTAAGCGCCTTTGGCTGTTCCTTCGATCGAGCTTCCGGCCAAATTAGGCAAGTTTTGACGCGACAAAGCCATTAAAGTTGGGCGCGTGCGGCTTTCAATTGCCACCTTGTAAGAACCGGATGTTTCGTTTCCATCCGCAGGGCGCATTACCAACAAATCGGGAATTACGCGCAGAGAAGCGATGGTTTCTACGGGTTGGTGAGTCGGGCCATCTTCGCCCAAAGCTACGGAGTCGTGAGTCATTACATAAATGACACCAGCTTCCGAGAGTGCAGACAGGCGAATTGCGCCCCGCATATAGTCAGCAAATACCAAGAACGTTGCGCAGTAAGGAATTAAACCGCCGTGCAAAACCATACCGTTGGCGATCGCACCCATGCCGTGTTCCCGCACGCCAAACCGCAGGTTGCGTCCTTCGTATTGACCTTTTTGGAAGTCTTTTTCACCCTTGAGCAAAGTCATGTTAGAAGATGCCAAGTCAGCGGAACCGCCGATCAATTCAGGTAGCACACCTGCCAAAGCATTCAAACATTTTCCAGAATGATTCCGAGTCGAATCTGCCTTATCTTCCGGCTTGTATGTCGGCAAAACTTTATCCCAACCTTCAGGAAGTTTGCCGGCAACGGTGCGTTCGTATTCTGCCGCTTCGGCCGGATATGCTGCTTTATAAGCATCAAAAGCTTTGTGCCATTCTTGCTCAGCTTGAGCACCGCGATCGACTGCTTTGCGGAAGTGTGACAAAGCATCATCAGGAATCTCAAACGGTGCGTGTTCCCACTTCAAGAAATCGCGAGTTGCTTTCACTTCATCGCTACCCAAAGCAGCACCGTGAGCACTGTAAGAATTGCGCTTGTTGGGAGAACCGTAACCAATAATTGTGCGGACTTTAATCATGGACGGTTTGTCCGTGACTTTTTTCGCTTCTGCAATAGCTTTATCAACTGCTGCCAGGCTAGTATCGTGGTCGAGATCGGTATTGTCTACTGTAATGACGTGCCAGTTGTAAGCTTCAAAACGCTTGCCAACATCTTCAGTAAAGGCCAAGTTAGTGTCGCCTTCAATGGAAATGTGATTGTCATCGTACAGGGCAATTAATTTGCCGAGTCCGAGGTGTCCGGCCAAAGAACAAGCTTCGCCAGAAACGCCTTCCATGTGGCAGCCGTCACCCATGATGACATAGGTGTAGTGGTCAACAATGGTGTGGTCGGGCTTGTTAAACTTAGCGGCGAGGTGAGCTTCTGCCATTGCCAAACCGACGGCATTAGCAATTCCTTGTCCCAGGGGGCCGGTGGTAACTTCTACGCCTTCAGTCATGAAGTTTTCGGGGTGTCCGGGGGTTCTGGATTCCCACTGGCGAAATTGCTTGATGTCGTCGAGGGTGACGCTATCGTAGCCGGTCAAGTACAGGAGGGCGTACTGTAGCATACAGCCGTGGCCGGCGGAGAGGACGAAACGATCGCGGTTGAACCACTTGGGGTTTTTTGGGTTGAACCGCATGAACCGATCCCACAGCACGAAGGCCATAGGGGCAGCGCCCATCGGCAGTCCCGGGTGTCCTGATTTTGCTTTTTCTACCGCATCGATGGCGAGAAAGCGGATAGAGTTGATGCAGAGTTCTTCGAGTGATTGGGTTGCAACAGCCATAATTCTGGTTTTTATATGTAAGAGAGAGAGTGTGTGGTCGATTCTGACAGAGGTGCGATGAGCGGAGTTCGATCGCTCGCGTTTCTGCTGTTCAGTTTCTGTGGAACTGCCGTGAGGCTGCACTACATATCATCTCACCAGTTGCGATCGACAGACAACTTAATTTTTTAATGTTTCGGTCGCTTTGACAGTTGACAGTTGACAGTTGACAGTTGACAGATTTTAGCTGTAGGGTGCGTCGCCATTGACAATCCTCAAGAAAGAGCGACAATCTTATAGCGACGCACCTGTTCTTTTCAAGGGCTAGCGTAAACAAACCCAACATTTTTGTAGCATCAAGCTTTTTGATATATGGTATTATTTGGCAAATTGCCTCTCAAAGCCGCCAAGTTATGATAGAGTTTGGTGTTTCTGACATCTTGCAGCTTTGTCACGAACAGGCAAGATGCCTGTGAAGCGAAGAGTGAATTTTCTTGTGGGGGGTTGCTCACAGCAACGCCCGATCGCACGATCGCCAGAATAGTGCAAGATGTCAGATATTTGTAATTTTAATCAGGCAATAACTAATGACTCTCAGTGAAGCCGAAGTCCGCAGTCAAAAAGTAGACGAACTGCGATCGCAAGGCATAGAACCGTATCCCAGCCAATCCTACGCGCGATCGCACACAGCCAAACAAGTTCGCGAATTATTTAGTCAGGCGGGAAAAGAACTCGCAAACGGAGAAAGCGACCCCGAAGAAATTCCCCTGCGATTAGCCGGCCGCATTATTTCCAAGCGAGACAGCGGCAAAATTGGTTTCATCGATTTAAAAGACGCCACAGACAAGATTCAACTCAAAATCGAGAAAGCAATCGTCACAGGCGAAATCGGTTTGAGCTTTGAACAAATTAAAAAATTGCTCGATGTCGGCGATTTTGTCGGCGTCGAAGGTATCGGCTGCCGCACCCCCAGGGGAGAACTTTCTATTTTAGTGAGGGAATTAAAGCTATTATCAAAAGCTACCATTCAATTTCCCGATGCTTATTACGGAATAAACGACCCCGAAGTTTGCCGCCGCCACCGCGAAATGGATTTGGCAAGCAACCAAGATGCGCTAAACCGTTTTATGCTTCGCAGCCGCATCGTCCAAAGCATCCGTTCCTATCTCTGGCAAGCCAATTTTTACGAAATCGAAACCCCGACGCTGCAAGCTATTTACGGCGGTGCTGCTGCTAAGCCCTTCATCACCCACCACAATGCTTTGGAGGTAGATTTGTATTTGCGAGTTGCTCCAGAATTATTCTTAAAAAGAGCAATTTGCGGCGGTTTCGAGCGAGTTTTTGAACTAGGAAAAGCCTTTAGGAATGAGGGCATTGATAGCACTCACAATCCCGAGTTTACCTCTTTAGAAGTTTACCAAGCTTATGCAGATGTTTTCGACATTTTAGGAGTTGTCGAAGATGTGATGTGTTTCGCAGCGGCGGCTGTATTTGGGGATGTCCAAGAAATAGAAAATCAGGGAGAAACGATTAGTTTAGAACGCAAGTACGACTACAGCGAAAAATATCCCGGTTTTAGCGGCAAACACTGGCAAGTGAAAACGATGGTAGAAGCTGTCAGAGACGAGTTTGGGCTGGATTTTGACAGTTTGGACTTGGAAAGTGCGATCGCCGCTGCAAGCAAACTAGAATTGCACTTGTCTAAGTTAGAACAACAGAGTCTAGGCTATGTGCTGTATGCAGTTTTTGACAAATTAGTTGTTCCCAAACTAATTCAACCTACATTCATCATCGACTATCCCGTCGAAGTCAGCCCCTTAGCAAAAGGACATCGCAGCAAGCCGGGATTTGTAGAACGTTTCGAGCTATTTATCAACGGTACAGAATACTCGAACGGCTTCTCAGAATTGAACGATCCGAAAGAGCAAAGAAAGCGGTTTGAGGAACAGTTGGCGCAGAAAAATGCCGGCGACGACGAAGCGCATCCAATGGATGAAGACTTTATTCAAGCGCTATCTTTAGGAATGCCTAACTGTGCGGGAATGGGCATCGGTGTCGATAGATTGGTGATGCTTTTAACTAATACTCAAAGCATCCGCGATGCCGTCATGTTCCCGACAATGCGGCCGGTTAAAGATTGATAGGAGTAGTTCTTTAAACCGCGGATGTCTGCGGATTAACACAGATAAACGCAGATGTAATTTCATCTGCGTTTATCCGCGTTTATCTGCGGTTTAAAAACATCCTTCATATCACCGCATAAACGAACCGACAACACCGTTCATATCTTCAGCCAAAGGATTTCCCAAAGCCTTAAACTTCCACTCGCCGCCTTCTCGATAAACTTCTCCCATCAACATATTTAATTTTCCTTCATACGATGGGTCATTTGACAAGCGATAGCGAGCTATTTCTTTCCCGGCGGCATCTACAGCCCTCACAAAAGCATTTTCTACCAAGCCAAAATGCTGTTTTCTCTCTTTCCCATTGTAAATATTAACTCCCAAAATTATTTTGTGATATTGTGCTGGCAAAGAGTTCAATTTCACCAATATTTGTTCGTCGTCTCCGTCTCCAGCCCCGGTGAGATTGTCGCCTGAGTGAACAACTGTTTTGTCGTTTGACTCCAAATGAGAGTAATAAATTACATCCTCTTTGTAGTTCTTTAATTTGCCATTATCTCCCAGCAGCAAAGCGTAGGAATCTAAGTCAAAATTTGCACCGCTGCTTCGGCCGAAAAGACCTTTTTTCGCTTGTGCAACATCCCAGCCCAAAGCCATTGTCAGTCGGGATAAGTCGTATTCGCTTTTGCTGAGAACAATTGATTGTCCTTTTGTCAAGTTGATAGCCATTGTTTTGTGATTTTGTAAAGTTTATCGTGCAATATGGTTCAGATAAGACGGCGGTTGAAACCGCGCCTATATAAACAAAACCCGCCTCCGCGGGTTGAAGAACGGGCGGTTAAAATTACCTTATTTTCTTCAGTCCGCGGAGGCGGACTTCGTTTTTGTAGACGCGGTTTCAACCGCCGTCCGATCTTTTATCTCGACCTTTTATCCGGCATACTTGTCTACAAAGCTCTGCAAGCCTGAATTGTAGCCTTCTCCTACGGCTTGGAACCTCCACTCGCCGTCTTTCTTGTAAAGTCGGCCAAATTCGATCGCAGTCTCCCTCGAAAAATCCTCATCCAAATCGTACTTCATGACTTCGGTGTTAGTAGTGGTATCGTAAATCCTGATAAAAGCATTCCGCACTTGACCGAAGTTTTGCCTTCTCGATTCTGCTTGGTCGATTGTTACCACAAAGACAATTTCTTGCACCGCCGGATCGACTTTCGTTAGATCGACTGTAACGGTTTCATCATCGCCAACTCCTTCTCCAGTTCTGCTATCTCCCAGATGTATTACAGAAGTGTCTGGCGACTCCTTGTTGTTGTAGAAAACAAAGTATTTTTCGCTGGGGATTTTTGCATTTGCCCCCAACATAAACACGGAAGCATCTAAGTCAAACGCCCCGCCGGTGTCTGTAGCGTTGATATCCCATCCTAAACCGATCCCAGCATTTTTCAGCCCCGGTGCTTCTTTAGAGAGATTGATTCTCCCGCCTTTTTCCAAGTTGATAGACATTCGCCCTCCTATTCACAACATCACTTTTAGTTACCGATCGCAATTATATCAATTATCAGAGTAGCTTGACAAATTGCTGCTGGTACTCGTCCTCTGTCATTAGTTCGTGGGTGCTTTCCACTCTGTCTAAAAACACGATTCCATCTAAATGGTCGTGTTCGTGTTGAAAAATCCGGGCCACAAAGTCTGTTAGTTCTTGTCGGTGGAGTTTGCCGTCTCTACTGGTGTATTCTATCTCGATCGCCCTACTTCTCGGCACCAATCCCCGAATCCCCGGAATGCTCAAACAGCCTTCCCAGTCTTTGACTGTCTCTGTTGATGCAGCCACAATCCGGGGATTAATCATCGCTGTGGGTTCCATGTTGGGTGCTTGGGGATACCGCAGGTTGGGGCGGGATGCGACGATGAACAGGCGATCGGACTGAGCCACTTGAGGGGCGGCAATCCCCACTCCGTTTGCGTGCTGTACTGTAAAGATTAAGCTGTCAATCAACTGTTGAATGCGATCGTCCTTAATATTCTCGACAACTTGCGACGGGCGGCGCAGTACAGGATTTCCTAATTGAGAAATTTGTAAGAGTTCGGCCATAGTTATTGATTATCTGTTATTGGTTATTTGTTGTTACAGTTTTGTCGGTTGGGTTGAGGAACAAAATCCAACTTACTCACTCAATAATTAATCCGTGTATCCGTGTCAAAATCCGTGTCGTGCTTTCCTTCTTATCCAACTTTTTGAACCGGCAAACTCCCCGGTTTTACACTCAAATTAACTATTTGCCCGTTGCGGTTAATTTCCATTTGCAACAGACCGCCAACCTTAGCATTTTGCACGAAATCCTGAACAGCTTCCGACTGAATAATCGGCTGATTATTAATCTTTTGAATCACATCTCCAGCGCGCAAACCTGCCGCCGCAGCGGGAGAATTAGGAACAACGCTCACAATAGCCACACCCCGATCGACTGTAACTCGCAGGCTGCTGTTAGCGTTGCTGTTAATTTGCTCCTTAACCTCTGGATTCAGCGTCGCCATTTCAATGCCTAAATAAGCGTGTTCGACTTTCCCTGTCGAAATCAGTTCCTTCGCCACCTGTTGGGCCGCCTGAATCGGAATCGCAAACCCCAATCCTTGAGCACCTTGAATAATCGCCGTATTCATGCCAATAACTTGGCCCGAAGCATTCAGCAGCGGGCCGCCGGAATTCCCCGGATTAATCGCAGCGTCTGTTTGAATAAAACCGATCCGCTTGTCGGGTACGCCCACATCGGTACTCGATCGCCCCGTAGCGCTAATAATCCCCGCTGTTACCGAATTGTCCAAACCCAAAGGATTGCCGATCGCGATCGCCCATTCCCCAGACAACAGCTTATCCGAATTGCCGATCGCCACCACAGGCAGAGCGTTCGCCTCAATCTTCACCACAGCAACATCCGTCACCTTATCCGCCCCCAACACCCGCCCCTGAAAGCTGCGGCCGTCCTTGAGAGTTACACTTACCGTATCGGCTCCCTCTACAACGTGAGCGTTAGTGAGAATCACGCCGTCGGCACCGATGACAAAACCCGAACCAGTGCCCCGTTCGACTCCGCCCCGGCCGCCCGAATTCGGTTCTATGCCAAAAAAATCTTCCGGCGACAGCCCTCCATTTCGCAGTTTCACCCGGCGCGAAGCATCGATCCGAACCACTGCCGGGCCAACTTTTGCCACCGCAGCCACAATAAAATTCACATTAGCCGCGTCGCCCGACAAAGAAGCAGGCGGCAAGACTTTGCTAACTCGATCCTTTGTATT
The DNA here is from genome assembly GCF_036702825.1 of Microcoleus sp. A003_D6. Lineage (NCBI taxonomy): Bacteria > Bacillati > Cyanobacteriota > Cyanophyceae > Oscillatoriales > Microcoleaceae > Microcoleus > Microcoleus sp. A003_D6. The sequence continues at coordinate 75,076 of NZ_JAUBWA010000008.1, forward strand.
AGGAGGCAGTTGCAATTTCGGTTCCAGTGCCCTTTGCCCAGAATCGCCAGAATTTGCACGAAATTGAGAAACCGTCAGACGATCGCCCAACATGGCGGCCCCGGCTCCCGTTACCAGCAGCAATATGTAAATTGCCGGTTGCTTCCAAAATTTGCCAGTAGAACTCTTCATGGCGACGTTTTAAGGCTTTCCTGCCAAATCTAAATATTTGCCGAGCAGCTTCCCGATACCTGGTTTGGGCTGCTGAGCCGCAAAATTTTTGGGCGATGGCGTCCCGCCCTCGCCCGTGCTACGGCAGACTCCCTTAAACTTTAGCATCTGAGGACTGAATTCTCTAGACTGTAGAATTAATATCGTCAACTACCCGCCATCAAGCGGAGTACCGCTATGATGGGGGCTTGTATCTGAACTCCACCGCAATTCCGAGAACCTAGATAGGATTTCAGCTTTGGTTTCAACGTTCGACACATTAGGGGATGCTGACAAGCTCCCCGTGCTAATCCAGTCTTGCCGAACCAGCAGCGTTCTCATCGTAATATTTCGCGCACCAACCAAATCAGCGTGTAACGTATGACCGCAGCATTCACAGTGAAATAACAGTGCTTTGTTAGGTCTATTAGCATCTGAGATGTGTCCGCATTTAGGACAACTCTTCGATGTATAATGCGCTGGAACTTTAGTCGCCACAGAGCCGTTTATATTAGCCTTGTAGTCGATATAACCGTGCAATTCGGCAAAGGACCATTTAGCCTTGTTTCTGTTAGCTCTGCGCTGTTTTTTACTAGCCTTTTTCCCGGACTTAGATTTAGTTCTATTTCGTATTCCGGTCAAGTTCTCTAGTCCAATCATGCTGTTAGGCTTGGCAATTTTCTTGCTGATTTGGTGGTTCACATCAGCGATAAACCGTCTTTCTCTTCCAGATAAAGCGATTAATCTTCGCTTTGCCGAACCAGTGCCTTTACGCTGAAGAGTCTGTCTAGCTTTATGATAGCGGTTAGCTTTATGTCTAGCTTCTTTCCCTGAGTAGAATTTAGACTTGTTTTGTAAGTCTGTTTCCACCGCCAAGTAGCGCATACCCACATCAACGCCAGAAACTCTGGTTATTTTTATTGGCTCGCTCTCAGGTACTTCTACTTCAATGCTTGCCATTAAGTAGTAGACTTTAGAAGAACGCTGATAGACAATTTTAGCAGCTCCAATTTTAGCACCATTAGCAATTAAATCTAGATGCTTGCTATAGCCATCATACGGCACTACTATTCTACCTTGCAGCGTGATAATGCTCACTTGCTGCTTGGTCTTAAAAGAGTAGTCGCGCTGATAGTTTAGGGTACAGGTTCGAGAGATATATTTAGGGGGTTTATCCAGCCCTTTATACCGCCTCTTTGTGTAGCCTTTGGCAATAGCATCGTTAGATTGCTTCACTTTAGACCAAAGGATCTTATAGGTAGCAGATACTTGTCTGGGTACATTGCAAGCCATTTGCGCTCCCAGCCCAAATCGAACTCGCAATTCGTTGTAGACAGCTTTCTGCAATTTAGCGCCATTACTGGTTTTACCCGCTTCAAAAGCGACTTGTGAAGTATAGTTCAAGGCATCCCGGTAAGCTAAGGCAGCCTGAGACACCAAGGCTTTTTGCTCGGTGGTCAGGTTTAGTTTCAACTTGGCGGTGATTACTTGAGGCATTGTCACGCGCGTACTCTGATATTATTGTATCTCGTGAAAGCGACGATGGTGAGTGGCAGAGCAATATTTGTTCGTTCATCGACCGCCCCCTCACTTTCCGATATCTAAAGATTGTCAGTTTTGTTCGGGGGCGGATCTCTTTACTCACGCGCATTCCTCCCGTCACTCACTCCTTGTACAGGTAGAGTGCGGGACTCCTGCTGTTTTAGTTGAATGCCGATCGGCAGAGGTGATCAGTGGACATTCCCCTCGAAAGTCTGTGGAATCAGATACTTGAACGTCTCCAGGTACAACTTAGCAGACCTAGTTTTGAGACGTGGATCAAAACTGCCCGCGCCGAACAACTCGAAAATAACTGTTTGATCGTCAGCGCCCCCAACCCCTTTGCTCGCAATTGGTTGCAAAAATATTACAGAGAAATCCTTGCCGATGCAGTCGAAGAAATTCTCGGCTATCCCGTAGACATTTACTTGACAATTGCCGGGGGAAACGAAACAGGCGGCAGCAGCGACTCCGCCATGATTTGGCCGTACCCCATCGCCGATGTCGAAAGCCACCCGCTTCACCCCCCCAAACCCGCCAATTTAAACCCAAAATACCTATTTTCCCGCTTTGTCGTCGGTTCCAATAACCGCATGGCTCACGCGGCTTCCCTCGCGGTAGCCGAGTCTCCGGGCCGAGAATTCAATCCCCTATTTTTGTGCGGCGGCGTCGGTTTGGGCAAAACTCATTTGATGCAGGCGATCGGTCATTACCGCTTGGAAATTGACCCCAACGCCAAGATTTTTTACGTTTCTACTGAGAAATTCACTAACGATTTAATCGCCGCCATTCGCAAAGACAGTATGCAAACTTTCCGCGATCATTATCGCGCAGCCGATGTTTTATTAATAGATGATATCCAATTTATTGAAGGCAAAGAATACACTCAAGAAGAATTTTTCCACACTTTTAATACTTTGCACGAATCGGGAAACCAAGTAGTTTTAGCTTCCGATCGCCCGCCGCAGCAAATCCCCCGCCTGCAAGAGCGTTTGTGTTCCAGATTTTCGATGGGATTAATTGCCGATATTCAATTGCCAGACTTGGAAACTCGGATGGCAATTTTGCAGAAAAAAGCCGAGTATGAAAATATGCGGCTGCCGCGAGATGTGATTGAATACATTGCTTCTAGTTATACTTCCAACGTTCGGGAATTGGAAGGAGCTTTGATTCGGGCCGTAGCATATCTTTCAATTACCGGTTTGCCGATGACCGTGGAGAATATCGCCCCGGTTTTGAACCCGCAAACTGAAAGCGTAGAGGCGACTCCCGATGCAGTAATTGCAGTTGTGGCAGAGGCGTTTGATGTTTCTGTTGAAGATTTGAAAGGTATTTCCCGCAGGCGAGAAATTAGTCTGGCACGTCAAATAGGGATGTATTTAATTCGGCAGCATACTGGTTTGAGTTTGCCGAAAGTTGGCGAAGTGTTCGGCGGAAAAGACCACACGACAGTGCTTTACAGTTGTGACAAAATTGCTCAGTTGCGGAACACTGACCCGAATTTGGCCCAAACTTTGCGTCAGTTGAGCGATCGAATTAACGTTGTCAGCCGCAAAACTTAAGCGCCCGCCGTTAGTTTGACATCCCCTGTGGAAAAACCTGTGGAAAATTTGCCCCGATCGTGTAGAAAACTTTACTCGATCGCCCGAAACAGTTTTTGCACCAAAATGGGCGATCGGCTAATTCCCGCTTTTCCACAAGTTTTCCACAGGCATTTATGAGCTAAAACTCAAGTACAGCAAGAAATTATTTTATTTTTCCACAGTTTCCACAGGTCGAGCGCACAAAAATAATTCAATTAAAAAAAACTCTTCCGCCAACTGTCAACTCTTCCTTGTTGCTTCGGTAAACTCTCAACTGACAACTGCCAACTGACAACTGCCAACAGCCAACTGCCAACTGCCAACAGCCAACTGCCAACCGTCAACTGCCAACTGACAACTGCCAACAGCCAACTGTCAACAGCCAACTGCCAACTGACAACTGCCAACTGCCAACTGTCATCAGCTTTCTGTGATACGATTTGTTTCTGTTTCAAATCCGGTTAATTAACCTTCCACCCATGAAATTGGTTTGCACCCAAAGTGACCTCAACGCCAACCTCTCGTTGGTAAGTCGGGCCGTTCCCTCCCGCCCGACACATCCGGTACTCGCCAACGTGCTCTTAGTAGCGGATGAGGAAAATCAGCGGGTTAGCTTGACAGCTTTCGATCTCAGTTTGGGAATTCGTACCAGCTTCGCAGCAGAAGTGACTGGCGGCGGCAGTTTTACCATACCCGCTAAATTACTCAACGATATTGTTTCCAGACTCCCAGACGGAGAGATTACTTTAGAAGACGAAGCGGGGGATACCGTAGCATATCTCACTTGCAGTTCTGGCAGCTACCAAGTCAGAGGCATGGGCCCGGAAGAATTCCCAGAATTGCCCGCAATCGAAGCCGGAACAATCCTCAAATTGCCGCCGGAAGCATTGATAGAAGGACTCAAAGGAACTTTATTTGCGACAAGCCCCGACGAGGCAAAACAGGTACTTGCAGGCGTGCATTTAAAAGTATTGCCAGATTGCCTGGAATTTGCAGCTACAGACGGTCACAGATTGGCAGTAGTTCAAACTCCAAATGAAAAAGCCGAAGGCGAAGAAACCGAAGAAGAATTTGAGGTGACAGTCCCCGCTAAAGCATTGCGGGAAGTAGAAAGAATGCTGGTAATGCGGCAGTGGACTGAACCTGTTACGCTGCATTTCGAGCACGGTCAAGTAGTGTTTGAATGGGCAGACCAGCGGCTGACAACTCGCACCTTGGAAGGGCAATATCCCGCATACCGGCAGTTGATTCCGCCCTCCTTTGAGCGGCAAATTACACTGGAAAGGCGATCGCTCTTAGCAGCAGTAGAAAGAATTGCAGTTTTTGCCGACCAAAAAAATAATATTCTCAAATGCAGCATCGATGAGGAGAATCAGGAAATCACTTTGTCGGTAGATGCTAAAGATGTCGGCTCCGGCAAAGAGTCAATGCCGGCACAGATTTCAGGAGACAGCATAGATATTGCTTTCAACGTGAAATACTTAGTTGATATCTTAAAAACGGCTCAATCTCCCGAAATTCAACTGCAATTAAACGGTGCTTTAGCCCCGGTAATTTTCCAGCCTTTGGGCGGAGTCAATGCTACATTCTTGGTAATGCCAGTTCAGCTAAGAGCTTAAAAAGAGTCAGTAGTCATTAGTCCTTAGTCAGTAGTCAACAGTCAACAGTCAATAATCACCATGCTGCAACCGGAATAGCTCTAATTCATCTGCGTTAATCTGTGTTTATCTGCCTGTATCTGCGGTTAAAAAAAGAGAATTTATTAACCGCAGATGACAATGGATTGACGCTGATTCACGCAGATCAAGAGAAGAGAGATAGGAATAATTCCGATGCTAACTGATTTGATATGACTTATTGCTTCAAATCAAGGGCAACAAAATTTCAAATTCCGTACCAGTACCGGGTGTAGAATGCAAATTTAACTTGCCTTTATGCTTTTGCGTCACAATTTGATGGGTAATTGCCAACCCCAAACCAGTACCTTTCCCGGCGGGTTTAGTGGTGAAAAATGTCTCAAAAATCCGCCGTTGAATTTCTGGCGGAATTCCCGGCCCGTTATCGGCAATTCTGATGGCTATCCAAGCGTTATTTTGATTTTTTTCTGCTGCTTCTGGGCAGAAGTCGCCGTTTTGGCTGGCGGATGATAGCATTTTTGCATTTTGTCGATCGCCCAAAACATAATTTTGAATTAATTCCGAATTCACGCAGTCTCCGTCAGAACCGTCTATTACCTCAGTTTCAATAGTAATCGCAGGTACAAAACTTTTTTCTCCTTTTACCTCTTCCAAAGCGTCGATCGCATTGCTGATTATATTCATAAATACCTGGCTCAACTGACCAGAATAACACTTTACCAAAGGCAAATTCCCATAGTTTTTAACTACATTAAATCCGTACTTCAGACGGTTTTTCATAATCAGCAGCGTACTGTCAATACATTCGTGGATGTTAGCTTCTTTCAACTGGGTTTCGTCCATGTGAGAGAAGGTGTGCAGGCTGGTGACGAGTGCGATCAGCCTCTCTGACGAAACTTTCATACTTTTGAGAATTTCTACCCAATCTTCTTGCAAAAAATCAAACTCTATGTTTTTTTTGAGTCCGTTAATTTTTTCGCTGTCACCGACAATCTCTTCGTAAGCAGACAGCAACTCCATGATGTCTTTCGAGTAGTTGGACAAAAAGCCGATATTTCCGCTGATGCAGGTGACGGGATTTCTAATTTCGTGAGCGACTCCAGCTACCATCTGCCCCAAACTGGCTAGTTTTTCGGTTTGAATTAGTTGAGATTGAGTTTGCTGCCTCAGCAGTTTTGTCGCTAGTTCGTGAATGTTGGATTGGGCTACTAACAGTTCGTGCACGTCTACCAAACTATAAGTGTTAGGTGACACTTGAACTACGATCGGCTCGTAAAGCAGTTCTCTCGATCGCAGCAGCGACTTCCTCGCTGCATCGACGACTAAAGTATTGCTGGGAAAAATTAAACTTTCAGTTTCGGCAAAGCGGTACAAAGCCCTCACAGGTCGCTTTAAAAATAATTCTCGCCCAAAAGGACGGCTGATAAATTCTAAAAATCTCCGCCGGGAAATCATACCGGCAAATTCACCTCGATGGGTCACAATGACTCCCGGTAACAGGGGATTAGCTTCTAACATCTGTGAAATTCGCATTCCCAAATCCGTAGCTTCTACCTGAAAATCGTAAAGCGACAATTCTTGGAGAGTAGAGTCTAAACAAAGTTCTCCTCGGTCAGCCTCGGAGATGGGTTGGACTGGTCTTTCGGCGCAGGAGGTATTCAACATAAATTCATCAGTACGCTTTTTTGGGGTTCTATTTGCCAGCAGACATTCAGCTACCAAAGGTCAGCAGGTGAGTTGCTGAGTGCTTTGACCAGCATCCCCCTGGCAAACTGCCTTTTAAATTACACAAAAAACTGACTGTAGCAAGAAAAATTTTACCACTTAAAGTATTAGGAAAGATTGAGGCTCACCGAGATAAATGCGCCCTGGTAATTATACCTGACTTTATTTTATACTGACTTGAGCGATATTAACGCTGGTTTCGACTATTTAACTATTCATTAATCTTAAGTTCTTGTCTTAACCTTTTGTTAATAAATTATAATGCTGACAAATATAATTAATTGATAATAGAAAATCGTAATTGCCCGATCGCCGACGCGATGCTGCCCGTCAGCAGACAAGTTAAAAGCAGAAATTCGCGGGGTCGCGTCCCGGAGTTTTAGCTTGCAATCGCGATGGCGGGACGCCTCGCAAGCTAGGGCATTTGAGGCGATTTCATCCCATCTCCCCGATCCGGTACTCGCAACCTCCCGTAACGCTCAGCCAGCGACACACCTGCCAGTGCGTCCCCTATAGGTTTGTATTCAGTTGACAGTTGACAGTTGACAGTTGACAGTTGACAGTTGACTGCGGGGCGACCTCTACCTGGAAGTCCGAGGATTGGAGTAATGAATCGTCTTCTTTTAATATCTCCCTACAAGGGTTGGGGCTTTAAATTAATTCTTTCTGGTAAAAACTAAAGTCATCGCTACAAACCAATTTTATAGCGATCGTTATATAAAACAGTTAGCCTCGCCCGCAATCGGCAAAATCTGCCTTGGGTTTGTTCTACAATCAATTATTCTTAACCGAAAAATCCATCAAATTTGCGACGGTTGGCAGAGTCAATTATTGATTGGCTGTACGAGGGGGATATGAATAAAATTTCAGTCAAACTCAAACAATTTTAACCAGCTCAAATAATTCAATAGATCGGCATTGATTAAATTAGAATGTCTGCAAAATTCAGCAAAACAAAGCTAAAAAAAATTAACTGGCTCTTAACTTAGTGCTATGCTTTGGTATGATCTACAGGGAGTTCTACCAAAGACGTGTAACTAAATAGCAATCTACCAGTAGGTGATCGATGCAACCCGCCCTGACAAATCAGTTAAACAATGCTTTTACCCTTTTTCTCAGCTTGTTAGTAGAGGCAATACCTTTTCTGCTGCTGGGAGTTTTATTCTCAGGTTTGCTGCTGGGCTTTGTAGACGAACGCAAACTCGTATCCCGCATCCCGCGAAACCCGCTGCTGGCGGCTTTGATGGGCAGTTCGATCGGCTTTTTGTTTCCCGTGTGCGAGTGCGGTAACGTGCCCGTAGCCCGCAGGTTACTGATGCAGGGAGTGCCCGCACCAGCCGCGATCGGCTTTTTGCTCGCGGCCCCCACCATCAACCCCGTGGTAATTTGGGCGACTTGGACGGCATTTCGCGATCAGCCAGAAATTGTGGTTTTGCGGGTAGTATTTTCTCTTGTAACAGCCACAATTATCGGCTGGGTGTTCAGCGCCCAAACAGACTTGCGGCCTCTGCTACACCCTTCTGTAGCCCGCGCGATTCCCCTACCAAAACCAGAGTTTTCCGAAAAAGAGATCGTCCAACCCAACACTCCGCTGCTGTTGCAGTCGGGAACATTTATGCTCGGTCAGCCGGGGGGGGCGGTGCCGATCGAATCTTTGCTAAAAGACGACTGGAAGCCATTACCAACAGGCAAAACCGAAAAAACCTCGAAACGTTCCTCGATGTTTCACCCTGTTTCTAAAGAGCGTCTTCGCCTGCTTTTAGATACTATGGTACAGGAGTTGCGCGAATTGGGAGGAGTGTTGGTAATCGGAAGTGCGATCGCAGCCATCATTCAAGTTGGCGTACCCCGCGACCTAATTCTCAACCTCGGCCAAGGCCCGGTTTCCTCGATTTTAGCCATGCTGCTCTTAGGCGCAGTCGTATCGATTTGTTCTACAGTAGATGCCTTTTTTGCCCTGTCTTTTGCTTCCACATTTACCAGCGGTTCGCTGTTAGCATTTCTCGTTTTCGGCCCGATGATTGACCTCAAAGGCATCGGTTTGATGTTATCTATTTTCAAAGGTCGAGCCGTAATTTACTTAATGATTTTGGCAGCTCAGTTAACCTTTTTAATGACTCTAGCTGTCAACTTGTATCTAGGTTGATCGATTAGCCGAGACGGAAAAATAACTAGAGATTCCCATGACCGATGACCGATGACCGATGACCGATGACCGATGACCGATGACCAATAACTCTTAAAAAATGAATCTTAAAAAAATTAGCCCTTGGCTGGACGCCCTAGCTATCTTAGCGTGGGGAATATTGCTCCTCAAATATTGGAGCACCGGCAAATTAAGCATTCTCATTCACCCCAATTACTTTGGCTTGACTGTAGCGGGAGGAATCGGCTTAATGGTTATTGGCGGGTTGAAAATTTGGGATCTCTTAAAACTCGATCGCACCACAAAGCAATCGCGGACATCAGCAGCAAATAAATCTCTCAGAATCACAGAAGTTGAACACGTTACTTTGTTTCCCCCCAGTATCGGCAGCACCTTAATGTTGAGCGTCGCATTAATAGGTTTAATAACAACGCCGCGCACTTTTACCAGCCAGACAGCATTAGAACGAGGCCTCACCGAATCCCTGCCAATCACCAGACTGCAACCCCAAGAATTTCGCAATACTACAAAACCCGAAAAGCGATCGCTCGTCGAATGGGTGCGGCTGTTAAATTTCAATCCCGAACCGGATACATACAGAGGTCAAAAAATCAAAGTTCAAGGATTTGTAATTCACCCCCCCAACGTAGCAGAACAATATATGTGGATCGGGCGTTTTATCATTACCTGCTGCGCGGCGGACGCCTATCCGATCGGGTTGCCGGTAAAATTACCGATCGGTCAAAGCCGCACCGCCTTTGCCCCAGACAGTTGGCTAGAAATAGAAGGAGAAACGATCGTAGAAGAACTGCAAGGCAAGCGCAAACTAATCATTCAAGCATCCTCCCTCCAACCAATTCCCGAACCAAAAAACCCTTATGATTATTAGGTATGGAGTAAGTATGAGATTAAATTTTACATTTATGGCGACATGGACACTGAAGACCCGTTCTCCGTATACAAATAAAGATAATGTACAGTCAGCTATAAAAGTGGCAGCAGCATCCCGTAGGAGTTGCCAATACCAAATTCAGCAACTACACTCGTAATTAGGAAATAAATTCTCAGTATATGTCATCCGAAAAAAAATTAGCGATCAAAGGTGCTATCTGGACGATCGCCAGTTATGGAAGCAGTCAAATTATCCGATTTGGTAGCAACCTAATCCTGACGCGCCTGCTTTTACCTGAATTATTTGGTCTAATGGGTCTAGCCTACGTTTTCATCATAGGCATTAACTTATTCACAGACATAGGTCTGGGCCCAAGTATCATTCAAAACAAGCGCGGGGACGATCCTCAATTTCTCAACACCGCTTGGACAATGCAAGTTATTCGCAGCTTGTTTGTTTGGTTGTGTTTAATTCTAATAACCTGGCCAGTTGCTCAATTTTATGAAGAACCCCGTCTGATGTGGTTGATTCCAGCCATAAGTATAAATACCCTAATAGGAGGGTTTAAATCGACTTCCGTATCCACCCTAGAACGCAAAATGAGCGTTAAGGAAGTAGTGCTTTTTGAGTTGGGCACACAGATAATTTCTACTACAGTGATGATTGTGTGGGCTTGCTTCGATCGCAGCATCTCGGCCATCATCGCAGGCGGTTTTACTGGAGCGGTAGTGGAGTTAGTATGGAGCCATTTTTTGATTCCCGCCAAGTCAAACCGCTTTGCTTGGGATAAAGAAGCAGCTAAAGAAATATTTTCTTATGGCAAATGGATATTTTTGTCTACGATTTTATTTTTTCTGTGTTCTCAAGCCGATCGACTCATCCTCGGTAAAATATTTACTTTAACCATGTTGGGCATTTACGGCATCGCTTTTACCCTGGGCGATATGCCGCGCCAAGTCATCATCGCCATTAGCGGCAGGGTAATTTTCCCCTCGATTTCTCTGCTGGCAGACTTGCCGCGGCCGGAGTTGCGCGCGAAGATACTTAAGAACCGCAAACTAATTCTAATACCGTTAGCCGTAGGTTTAGCAATTTTTGTGAGCTTCGGAGATCAGTTAATTTTAGCACTGTACAGGAAAGAGTATGTGGCGGCATCTTGGATGATGCCAATCTTGGCTTTAGGTATCTGGCACACCACTCTCCACAATATGATGGCTTCTTGTCTGTTAGCCGTAGGAAAGTCTCAGTACGCAGCTATGGGCAATCTGCTGACTTTTGTGAATCTATGTATAAGTATACCGCTGGGATATCACTTAAAAGGTAATTTAGGTGCGGTGATTGCTGTAGCTCTCGGCGACCTTCCTACCTATGCAGTAACTAACTACGGTTTGTGGCGAGAAGGGCTAACTTGTTTTTGGCAGGATATGCAATTAACAGCACTGTTTGTAGGGGTGCTGGTCACTCTAATTTGGTGTAGAGTCGCTTTTGGTTTGGGTCTGCCGATCGATAAAATATCACCGATTGATTTAATCCCCATCAATCAACTGTTTCAGTAAACAAACCTATTGAAAGTGCCCCGTGTCCCACCTACTTAATATCTTAAGTTTCATTCATTCCTGGAGGCACCACAACTTTCAAAAACTAGGTTTGTTACGGAAAATAACTCGTTGTAGCCATTTACTTTGGTAAAAAAAATGGCTTTGTGAGTGTTAGGAAGGGGCCCAAAACTGTAAAATTTAATAGGGAAAATTTGGCAGTAAATTGTAAGCAGAAATAGGAGAGAAAAATTTGTGAGTATTTTTAACAAAAAAATTAATCCTTCAGGCTTCGCTATTCTGCCATTCAAACAGCCGATCGACCGCACGGCGATCTTCCTCATGCTACTGCTGAGCGTCTTAATCGGACTGCTGCTGCTGAGCGGCGATCGCACAGCACCCAGAGTGCGAGAATTTACCTGGGAAAACAAACAAATCGGCGCCGAAGATACCGGCTTTATCCTCACCTTCTTTCGGCCGATGAACCACTCCACCGTCGAGGAAAACTTAAAGCTAGAACCCCCCCTCCCCGGTAAATTTAGTTGGGCTGGAAGGCGCATGGCTTACACTCTCCAAGATCCAGCACCCTACGGCGTTACCTACACAGTAAAACTCGCCGGAGCAACCGACAAGTATTTCGGAGAAAACAGCCAAAATAAAGGAACGCCAATTCAACCGTTTAGCAGTTCCTTTCGCAGCCGCGATCGAGCTTTTGCTTACATCGGCGTTCAAGGCGAAACAGAAAGCAGATTAATGCTAGTCAATCTCAGCAGCAGCGACTCAAAACCCATACCCCTCACTCCCAAAGATTTAGTTGTCACCGATTTTAAACCGTATCCCGACAGCGATCGCATTTTATTCTCCGCCACAGATCGATCCATCGCCCGTACTCGCGGCACCCTAAATCAAGAACTATTCACAGTCACCACCGGCCTCAACCCCCAATCGGGATCGGAAACCAGACCTCCGCAGCCAGCAGGTAGAATCGACAAACTCTTAGATTCCAAAGATTACCAAAACCTCAAATTCGACCTCTCAGCCGACGGAAAAATCATAATTGTCCAGCGCGTCAACCGCCGCAATCCCGGCGATTTCAGTCCTTGGATTTTGGAAGAAAAACAGGCGCCCAGACCCTTGGAAAATGAACAAGGCGGAGATTTTATGATTCGCCCCGACAGCAAATCGATGGTAATATCTCAAAAACAAGGATTAGCGATCGTCCCCCTCAAACCGGAAGCAGACCCAGTAGAATTTTTGCCAAAATACGAACAAGTATTGGGCATGGCCCGCGACAACTCCGCCGCCGCCTACGTTAAATACAACAGCGACTTTACTCGATCGCTTTTCATCTTAGACAACCAAGGTGCAGAACAAGAAATATTGCGGATTCCCGGCAGCATTATCGCCGTTTATTTCGACCCCCGCAAAAACCAAGACAACCAAGTTCAGCGTCTCTACTGTTTGTTAGCCCAACGCCTCAAAACAGAAAGCTACAAAGAACAGCCTTTCATCGCCGCCATCGACCTCAAAAAAGAGGGAATCCGTTTGGTAGGAACCATCAAACCGCTGCTGATTTTGCCCAACCAATTAGATACCCAAATCAGTTTATCTCCCGACGGGCTGGCATTAATTTTCGACCAATCAGTCACAACAACAACACCCTCAACAGTAGACAGTCCCCGCAATGACAGCGGACAGTCGATCGCCACCAGCCGCCTCTGGGTGCTACCCTTATTAGAAATACCCGCAGACGGATCTCCGGCAAAAGTACAGCCAGAAGAACTTCCCTTTGCCGGCTATCACCCCCGCTGGCTCCCCTAAATCAATTTGAGATTTGAGATTTGAGATTTGAGATTTGAGATTTGAGATTTGAGATTTGAGATTTGAGATTGACCGATATTGGTAAATATCAATAAGGTAAGGTGCTCCGTGCGCACCCTGCATTGAAATGTGCGCGGTGCGACCCAAATTTTACAGTCCCGGACGCACTAATCCTCAGAAACCCGGTTTATTCGTAGATTTTTCGGTGGCCAACCTCTTATTGTCGTAGAAACTGGGTTTCGGAGCGTAAGTCCTAGTTTAAATCCACAAATATAAGTCCTAAGATGGTGGATTTTAGATTTTAGATTGAGCAATACTGGTACAGATCAAAAACTTTGAAAGCAACTCGCTTTTTCTGCAATGTCAAATCTCAAACCTCAAACCTCAAATCTAAAATTCCCATGACTCCCGAAGAAATTAGCAATACCCTTAAAGACTTATTCGGCGAAAGTGTTGAGACGCCCGCCCCTACTTCTTGGCAAGTACAAACCCCCAAATTTCGCCTCTTAGTCCTCCTTTCAGACGACGGGAGTTGGCTGCGGATTTTGCTGCCGATCGCCGATGCGCAGGAAGCTCAACCGTTTTCTGATAAACTGCTAGAAGCTAACTTTGACACTACCCTCGAAACTCGCTACGCCATACATCAAAACGTTTTGTGGGGAGTATTTCAGCACAGTTGCGCCACACTCGCCACCGCAGATTTCTCGGCCGCCGTCGCCAGACTGCTTGCTTTGCAAGAGCGAGGTTTGTCCGACTTTTTCGGGAGTGTGATAGAAAGCCGCATCCGTCAAATCATCAAAGCTGCCAAGATGCAAGGCCAGTCGGTGGAAACAACCCTTCAGACTTTAGACCGTTTCTACGCAGAGGGATTGATGGGCGAAATGGAACTCGGGCGAGAGTCTCGCGAACAGACTCTCGCCGCTTGGCGGTATCAGCTAGAACGCCTCTGGCCGGAGGTGGAACCGTAATACCTTTGAGGTTTGAGATTGCAGATTTGAGATTGCAGATTGCAAAAAAACTGACCACCATCGAGGTTGGGAAGTTGCCTAAAGTTGCATTTCTTTTTAGTGCTCTAGCAACCGCGCCCGACGTTTAGGAGGTTCTTAATTGCACAAACCCTTGCGTTCGATTGCTTATTCCTTCTGTCCTAGATAACTAAAACCTTCCATCCGTTACATCCTCAGAAAGCGAATCCGTTGCGGAACTTCCTTCTGCTGTACAATCTGTAGATTTTTGCCTCTGCTCCAGTCTTGAGCGTTGGGGCCTCAAGTCACTTCCACGATCGCCAATCCGGGCCCTCGAACCCTCGAACGATTCCCGTATATTCACTGATAGCCCGCGAGCTGTTCTCCAATTCCCTACTACCACCAAAAAAAATGGTATAATAAATAACAAAAATTCCTGAGAAATGTTAAAAATTTTCTGAAAACACGCGATCGCAGGGTATATGATGGTAAAAAGTTTACAGCGCGTGCTCCGTAAGTTCCACAAAAGCTTCGAGCGTTTAACATTGATTTAGAAACAAAATCTTTAGCAGACAATGCTAGTGCGATCGGGTTTTCCCATCGGGTGCTGTTGTAATTTGACAAATTAGCAACTACCCGCTACCAATTACCCGTTACCAATTAATAGCAACTTAAGTTGTCTATTAATACAACATCTAACAGGGGTTTCATCTATGTTTGCTGTGCGTGAGACTAGCTCGGAGTTATCTGTGTTGCATATACCTGAGAGTTGTACTTGGAATCTATCCTTAGAATCAACGCTCCTAGACCTGCCGCTCTACAACTGCCAAATTGAATTAACTCAACAGGCAAAAGAAGTAGCCCAGGCTTTTGAAGGACATTCCATGCTTCCCGGCGTCATTTTGAGCGATCGGGGTAATTTTGTCGGCATAATATCCAGGCGTCAATTTTTTGAAAAAGTTAACCGTCGCTACGGGATAGAAATGTTTTTCAAGCGACCGATAGAGGTATTGTACAGGTTTTCCAAGCACGATCCGCTGGTGCTTCCCGGCAGTAAATTAATAGTAGAAGCCGCCCAGGAATCGCTTTACAGGTCAGCCGAATTAGTTTACGAACCCGTGGTAGTGGAAGTAGCACCCCAGACCTACAAGCTGTTAGACGTACACCAATTAATGGTCGCTCAAGCCAGAATTCACCAAATAACAAATAAGTTGCTCCACAAACAAACCCAAGCCAAACTCATCCAAACAGAAAAAATGGCGAGTTTGGGGAGGATTGTAGCCGAAGTAGCCCACGAAATTAGAAATCCGCTGAACTGTATTTGGGGAAATTTGACTTTTCTGCTGTCCTATTTTGAACACTTGCTTCTGCTAATGTCGGCTTATGAAGAAGAATATTCGGAACCGTGTCCCCGAATTGATGCGCTCAAAGAAGAAATAGAATTTGATTTTTTACAAGAAGATTTGCCAGTCACCTTAGAAGGGATGGAGTTGGGAGCCTCGCAATTGCTAAAAATAGTTAACGGGCTGCATCACTTCTCTCACATGGACGAGACAAAGGCAGTGGAGACAGACATTCACGAATGCGTGGATATGACGCTGTTAATTCTGAAAAACCGCTTTAAAAATGGCATAGAAGTGGTAAAAAATTACGGCAAACTGCCGCTAGTTAGCGGCTATTCCGGTCAGTTGAGTCAGGTGTTTTTGAATTTGTTAGTTAACGCTCTAGACGCCCTGACAGAGTACGCAGCCGATCGAGAAATACAGACCGAGTGCCTGGACGACTGGTGGCCCCAAATCGAAATTACCACTAAAGTCATAGAAACCGAACACGGCCAGCGGGTAGCAATTTGGATTGCCGATAACGGGCCCGGCATTCCCCCAGAAAATCAGTCGCAGATATTTGACACCTTTTTTACCACTAAACCTGCCGGCAAAGGCACCGGTATGGGGCTGGCTATCTGCCATCAAATCGTCACAGAAAAACACGGCGGCCAACTTTCATTGCGATCGCAACCAGGCAAGAATACCGAATTTGAAATTCTCCTGCCAGTAGTTCGCAAAACATGATCGAGTCAAAAAAAAATATCCAGGTTCGCTTCTGCGGTGAAATCATAGGCTAGCTTAGTAGTAAGTTCTCATTTCACTTGTCAAGCGTTTCGGCAACTAAAAGCTCCAGTGGCAAATAAATTCAGTTCCAAACTACGAGGCCCTTCACTCTCCGAAGGCAGCCATCAAGACCTTTCCCTAGAGTCTACCCTCTGGGATTTGCCCCTGTATGACTTTCAGGTTAAATCGAGCTGCTTGGCTGTGGCAGTTGCCGAAATGTTTGAACAGCATCCCCTAGTGCCGGGAGTCGTCTTGCTGGAAGCAGGAGAGTTTGCTGGCATGATATCCCGCAGGCAACTCCTGGAATATTTGCTGAAACCCCAAGGCCCCGAGCTATTTTTGCACCTGCCGCTGAAAGTTCTCTACAGTTACGCTCGCGTCGAAATATTATTGCTCGCAGAGAGTACAACCATTTTGACAGCAGCTCCACAAGCTCTGCGCCGATCGCCCGAATTGCAGTCAGAACCAATCGTCGTCCAAATAGACTCCCAATCTTACCGCCTCTTAGACCCTAACGCACTAAACATCGCCTACTGGCAAATTCGCGGCATAGAAACTCAAGTCCGCTACGAAAGAGCCCAAACTCAAATGATTCAAAGCGAAAAAATGGCTAGTTTAGGGCGTTTAGTCAACGGAGTAGCCCACGAAATTTTAGATCCGGTAGGCTTTATTTGGGGGAATTTAACTTACGTCAGCGACTACAGCAAAAACTTGATGGAATTGCTCTCCATTTACGACGCATACTGTACCGATCCCCCGCCGGAAATAGCACGGCTCAAGGAAGAGATCGACTATGACTTTTTGCAAAACGATTTTCTCCGAACTGTTGCCAGCATCAAATCGGGAGCCGAACGTTTGAGCAAGTTGGCAAGCAGTTTGCAAAACTTCTGCCACATCGACGATATTTATCCCAAACCCACCGACTTGCACGCCAACATAGACAGCATACTTTTGCTGCTCAAAAGTCGTTTGACCAGGGAAATCGAAGTAGTGAAAAACTACGGCTATCTGCCACCAGTGCCGTGCTATGCAGGACAGCTAAACCAAGTATTTATGAATATATTGACCAATGCTATTCATACATTAATTAACGAAGCAGTCGGTCAAGAATTGGCAAAAGAGTTCAAAGGTGGAGGACTCAGAGACGCCGATCGCCAGCCTCAAATTGAAATCACAACTCAAGTCTGCTGTCCCGAACCTGCACCCGATTTGGACAAACTTCACGTTCGCTGGGTTTCGATTCGCATAGCAGATAACGGGCCAGGAATGTCATCTACCAAGTACAAAAAAATCATAGAATCATTCTCTACTGAAAAACGCGCCCTCAAAGAAACCAGTTTAGCAGTTAGCTATCAAATTGTGACGGGCAAACACGGCGGTGCATTCAGAATGCGATCGGAATTAGGCAGCGGCACTGAATTTGAAATTTTGTTACCCTTAGCTTAAAGAAGGAAGAAGGAAGAAGGAAGAAGAAAGAAGGAAGAAGGAAGAAGGAAGAGGGAAGAAGGAAGAGGGAAGAAGGAAGAGGGAAGAGGGAAGAGGGAAGAAGTTACAGTGTATTGCTGATTTATGAAGTACAGGACACGGCAATGCCGTCTCCCTACCGGTTATCTGTACTGCAATCAACTGAAAACTGCTGTAACAGTCAACAGTCAACAGTCAACAGTCAAGCATTATCTAACTGAGTGCCGCACATTTTACAAAATCTAGCATTAGCATCGTGTACAGACCAACCGCAACCTTTACAAACAGCTTCTACTTGATTAGCACTTTTAACTAAGTGTTTAATCAAATCCCCCAATTGCCAAGGAATCAGAGCAATTCCCGTCAAAATCATCAAAATAGTCAGAAAACGGCCGGATTCCGAAATCGGAGTAACATCGCCAAATCCCACAGTCGTCATCGTGACAACCGAGAAATAAACAGCATCCAAAAAAGTTCCAAAACTTTCGGAATTTGCCGGATGTTCGACTTGATAAATCAAACCAGAATAAACAAAGATTATTGCCAGCAAAGTAAACAATATCCGAGCAAAAATCACCCCATCTTCGCTGCTGATGCGGAAAATAGAAATTTTCAATTCCAGAAAGCGGATGAGTCGGAGAATTCTAAACCAGCGAAAAATTCTGATGAAACTAACGTTGACAAATCCCAGCAAAAATGGTAATATTGCCAGCAAATCAATTATTGAAAAAAAACTAAAAATAAATTTAACTCGATTTTCGGCACACCACAGCCGCAATAAATACTCAACTGCAAAAACGATTAAAAGAACGGTATCGAGAGTTTGCAAATAAATTCTAACAGTTTCCGAAATCGGGTAAGTTTCGGCGATGAAGCTGGTTGAAGATAGGAGAATGAGTCCGGTAAGAGTTAAATTGACGGTTCTGCCAATTGGGGTTTCGATGTCTTCGAGATAAAATCCAATTTGCGATCGGGTTAACATAGATGAGATAATTAATACAATTAGGACTTATGCGGCTGGCACTATTAGTAAGGTGCGTCAGAACCAAAATCCTCGATCGTCTCTCAAGAACTTCGTCTGACGCACCCTACAAGTCGATCGCACCTGTGACGCTTGGCTTGAGTTTTGACTATTTCTGAGGTAAGGGAATTATCGCATATGAGTATCGAATTAACTAAGGGTGAAAGGTTCAATCTTTCTAAAGAAACTCCTAATTTCAGTAAAATTGCGATCGCCCTGGGGTGGCAAGTCAGCCAGACAGCACAAAACTGCGACATTGACGCATCTGTTTTTATGTTAGCGGCAGACGATCGCATTCCCGATGAAAAGTATTTTGTATTTTACAACAATCTGACATCGCCGGACGGTGCGGTGCGACATTCGGGAGACAGCAGGAATGGACAAATTGACGGAGA
The DNA here is from genome assembly GCF_036702825.1 of Microcoleus sp. A003_D6. Lineage (NCBI taxonomy): Bacteria > Bacillati > Cyanobacteriota > Cyanophyceae > Oscillatoriales > Microcoleaceae > Microcoleus > Microcoleus sp. A003_D6. The sequence continues at coordinate 94,096 of NZ_JAUBWA010000008.1, forward strand.
TGATGAGACGGTTTATGTGGATTTGAGTAAAATCAATTCGGCGATTCAGGAAATTGTGTTTGTTGTGACTATTCACGAGGGACAGGAAAAAAATAAAAGTTTTAGTCAAGTTACAAATGCTTTTATCAGGCTTTACAACCGAGAAACTCTTAGCGAATTGGTTCGCTACAATTTAAATCAGATTTTTTCCCAAGAGACGGCTTTAGAATTTGGACGTTTGTATAAGAAGAATGGCGAATGGAGGTTTCAGCCGGTAGGACAGGGATATAATGCCGGGCTGCAAAGTTTTGTAGATAAGTATTATGTTGAAAATGCGGTTGATAAAAGCTCGAATGCTGGTGAGAAGGTTGATGATGCTGAGGTTGTGAGGCAGTTTAGCGATCGGGTCGATCGGTTATTGCGGGAAGAGGCGATCGAGGAAACACCCATTCCAGTATCTAGCGAAGCGGTAGAACAGTCGGTGGCTACTCCTGTAAATGCGGATACTGTGCAATCTGAGGAAGAGGCAAAAATAGATAATTCTGCACTAGAAAATCTGGAACCAGCTATCACTGCTGAGGATTTTTTGGAACGGTATAATCAGAAAGAACGAAATTTTACCGGAGTTAATTTAGCTCGAGTCAATCTGAGCAGAAAAGTCTTGGGTAAGGTCAACCTTAGTAGCGCTAATCTAAGCGGTGCAGAACTTTCTCAAACAAACTTATCTAGTGCTAACCTGAGTGAGGCAAATTTATGTCATGCAAACCTTCACACAGCCAATCTAAGCTCAGCAAATTTAGGGAAAACAAAATTTGTCAATGCAAATTTAAGTGCAGCAAATCTCTTGGAAGCGAACCTAATTGAAGCTAATCTGAGTGGGGTAAATCTCACCAGTGTTCATTTGTCTTCGGGAGTAAATTTCAGCAGAGCTAACCTCAGTAAAGCAAACTTAAGTGGCTTGAATTTGAGGCAATCGAGATTGATCAATGCTGATTTGAGTAATACCAACTTAAATAAGACAAAACTATTCGGTGCAAACCTTGATAGGGCAAACCTTGAAGGAGCAAACCTTGAAGGAGCGATTTACAACGCACAGACTGTCTTCCCCAGAGGCTTTGACCCTGTTAAAGCAGGTGCTTACTTAATTGCTCCTAATGCTTCACTGCAAACTGCAAACCTAGTTGGTTTTGATTTGAGTTCTGTTGACCTGAGTGAAGCTAACTTGAGTGGTGCAAATCTAACTAAGGCCAATTTGCATAGTGCAAAACTCCTGCAAGCTAATTTAAATAAAACCAACTTAAGCGGAGCAAATCTGACTAATGCCAACTTCACGGCGGCCAACCTGATAGGAGCCAACCTGATGCAGGCAAATTTACTGTATGCTAACTTAACTGTGGCAGACTTGAGTGGAGCGAATCTGAAAAATGCACGTACAGATCATAGTACAAATTTTCGCGGTGCTAATCTGACAAAAGTTAGTCTGGTTGGTGGAACTCTTCAATGTAATCTAAGCGGAGCAATATTAATTGAAGTAAATTTCTGTGGGGCTAACCTTAGTGGTGGAAATTTTAGGGGAGCAGACTTAACTTCGGCAGACTTGCGCGGGGCAAATTTGGCGGGTACAAACCTAGAAAAAGCCAACCTAAAGGGAGCGAATCTAAGTGGGGTGGTAAATCTGGAAAAGGCAAAACTCGCAGGTGCAATTATGCCAGACGGGACAACTCACGAATAAATTCGATCGCAAATATTAGACCTCTTGCAAAAATAACTAGGACGGGCAAGATGCCCATCCCACAAAATTTTTTTTCTTGTGGAATGGGCATCTTGCCCGTTCCAGAATTTGATTAAAAGGATTTTTGCAAGAGGTCTATTAAACAGCAAGATGGACAATGTATTTGTGTCAATTTAACCGAAAGTCCGCCAGGGAATTAATTCCCTGGCTAATAGCTTAAGTCCTCTGAAGAGGACTAATGAGTTCTTCAGTCCTCTTCAGAGGACTTTTGCTATGAGGCAGGGGTTTAAACCCCTGCCGGACTAAGGGAAATAGCGTTAAATTGACACCAATGGTGTGCATCGCCCTCCATACAAATAAAGTATGATGAGTGTGAAAGCTCAAATATATAGATTTTCCATGAATGAATCGGACAAAGAAATTATAGAATCTACCCTCAGATGGATGACGGAGTTTGTCGAGTTACCGCATCCAGTTTTCAGCGATTTACCGATTTGTCCCTTCATTAAAAAGGCACGCTTGGTCAATCAAATTTTATTCAAAATCGAGCCGTTTTCAGCGCCGACTGAGTTCGATCGCGATTCTGCCATCATGAAATCAATTTATGAATTTTACAATTCGGAATTTGAAATAATGGTAGTAATTAATCCCGAAAAAACAGCAATTACTGCGCCCGAAACTAAAGAATTGATAGACAAACTGAATCGTCAGATATCAGACTTGGGCTTGCTGGCTTTTCACGTCCATCCTGAAGAAGATTTTAATATTGACGGGCTTTATACTAGGAGGATGCCGTATCCGGGCTTCACGGTTCAAGTAAATTCTAAGCTGAAGCCAGCTTCCGATGCTTTAGAGAAAACTGAATATTACAAAAATTGGACGGCCCAACAACTAAAAGATTTCGGGATTCCGAGAAATTGACGATCGCCCCAGTCCCCCCTTCCTCCTCTCTTTCTTCGCGACTTTCGCTACTTTCATCGGTTCAATCCTCCATGAGTGCGGTGAGAGTTGTAAAAAGTCGATCGCACTCTGAAGAAGCCTTGCGAACCTTGCCAACATCCAACTTTTCTAACAGCTTGGAAGCGTGCTGTATCTTTTGATATTCGCCTTTCGATTTTGTGTCGCAGCTAGCTGCTTTCAGACTTCGTTCTAACAAATCCTTTTCAATCGTCTCTACATTGCTCTTTCTAGGAATCGCATTTTCTTTAAATCCCTGCCCGTAAAATCTTTTTAAAGTATCAATATCCGCCATGAACCAAGCTTCCATCGTTTGCACCATGAGATAGCAATGAGTCTCATCAACCCCAGCAGGCGAATCCCAATTATCCCTCCACTTCAAATGCTCCCAAGGCGACTGCTTTACAACAGGTGCTTCTGAGTCAACCAGAAGGATGACAAACGCTTTTGGGTAATCTGCCAAAGCATTCTTAAAATCCCTGAAAGCATTATTCCGAGAACCACAAACAATCATATTCCACTTGATTTGATTGCTGCGGGCAACCTGCACAAGTTCTTTGAAAAAACTGCTAAATCCTTGTCGGAGCAATGACTTTGTATTCTTGCCATCGCCACCACCTTCGATGTAAATGCGAATCTCCTTTACCATCGGTTGCCCCCGATGTCTCCCCTCCGCCAAAGGTCTCCCAAAGTGTAATTCTCAAGCCATTTTTTCAGTCGTTCGGGATCGAGACGGTTCAGGTGACTTCCTCTATCATCTCGATCGCATATTAACACTGACTCAGGACTCAGAGCCGACACTAAAGCATCGGAATGAGTTGTCACAATCAGTTGTGTGCGCTGTGAGGCTTCGATCAGCATTTCAGCAATCCCAGGCAAAATGTCGGGATGCAAGCCAATCTCCGGTTCTTCAATACAAATAAGTGGCGGGGGAGTTGGATCTAGGAGTAAAGCTATTAAGAATAAATAACGCAGCGTACCGTCTGATAAACGAGTTGCGGGAATTGGCTGAATTAATCCTGTTTCGCGGATGAATATCTGGACAGTACCGCCATAAATCTTGATACTCAGTTCTTCGGCTGCATCGTAGAACAGTTGTAATTTTTCAATAATCTGCCTGCTTCCTAATTGATACTGTAAGTTGTTTAAAACCAGTCCTAAGTTGCCGCCATCTTCGAGGAGGGGATGTTCTGGCAAGTCAGTTTGCTGAGCCTTTCTAGGTACTGAATCTCTCCCTGTCTGCCAGTTACGATATAAACCAATGTCTGCAAATTTATTTCCCAGATATGATAGTTCGGGATATAGTTCTGGATCTTTTCTTTGAGATAAGATAGATTGATCTGGAAGGATATCTTCTCGCCGCAGATTCCGCAGCTTTCTTGTTTGCTGCTCGTTGTCCTCTATAACATTGATAACAGGGCGACCCCGATCGCTATAATGGTAGTACAAAAATGGCCCGCTTTCAGAGCTATTGCCCGATTCCATATCTTCTATAGCTTCGTCCACTACTTCAAGTCTCTGACCGACTGCGGTAAAACTAATCTGATAGCGCAGTGGCATCGTGCGTTCTGGGTAATCTAAAATAGCCTCAATTTTTGCTGTGGGAATACCTTTTTCACCTTTCCACAGAAACTCGCTGATGCCACCTCCTTGACGAATCGGAGCAAGTAAGTCGGTAGGTGTTGCCTTCAACACTCCCATCGCTTCAATTAAGTTAGATTTGCCGGATGCGTTAGTACCGATCAATACATTCAGGGGTTGCAGTTCAATTTTTTCCCCCTCACTTCCATAGGATAGGAAGTTTTGCAGTTGCAGGGAGTGAATAAATCTTTTGCCTTCCACCTTGTCCTCCTATGCCAATTCTGAACTATTATACTTTACGAAAGCTTTCGTTTTTAGTCTTGAATTAAGTAGGTTTCAAAACTACCGATTCCAAGTCTTTGCCTTGAAGTCGGAGGGGGAGTGACATATCCCGATCGATCGCACAACAGCCGACCTACTCTCCTGCAACGGTCTTTGACCCATTACAATTAATTCAGCAAAAAATCTTTACACATAAGAACTCATGCAGCTCAAGTCCACAACCCGCCATATTCGCATATACACCGCCATCCTCGAAGATAACGAACTCGTACCCAGCAATGACCTTTTGACGATCGACATTGACCCAGATAGCGAACTTAACTGGAACGACGAATCAGTCAAACAGGTATATGCCAAATTCGACCAACTCGTAGACGCTTACGAGGGCGAAGATTTGACCGAGTACAACCTCCGCCGCATCGGTTCGGAATTGGAACACTTGGTGCGATCGCTCCTACAAAAAGGCGAAATCAGCTACAACCTCAACAGCCGCGCTGTCAACTACAGCATGGGATTGCCCCGAGTTGACGCGAAAATTCACCTGTAAGCTGCTAGACATATAAATTGCTTGGTTTCGATAGAGTGTCCCAGGGAGAATGGGAGAGTGGGAAAATTTTTCCCTCTTGCCTATTCTTTCATTAGACCTCTTGCAATAGCTGGGACGGGCAAGATGCCCATCCCACAAAAAGTTTTTTTCTTGTGGAACGGGCATCTTGCCCGTTCCAAAATTGGATTAAAAGGACTTTTGCAAGAGGTCTATTCTTCTTCACTGCCGATAGTTTCTGCGTCTTTCTCGGCATCCTTGGGAGTAACTGCCCAATTGGGAGTACGATCGCGCTCCAAAAACTGTTTTACCGCAACTTGGCGGTTAGTCATAAACTGACCCCAAGCGCCGGGAAACAGACCATCCAAGGTTTCCACCAGCGCCCAAACCTCAATATTCATCACTTTGTAATAAAAACCGTGAGAACGCTGAATCTTAGTCAGCATTTCGTCAACCTCAACTGCCCGCAGCAGCTTGGGATCGGGCAAATTATGGGGAAAGGCGCTTGACTCATGTGGGGGCATGGTTAATAACTCAACAGCTTGCAGAGTCCGGTCAGTCGATTTTAGATTTTAGATTTTAGATTTTAGATTGATTCCACAGATGAATCTGGGGGCTTGAACTAATATCTAATTTTTTTTGCTCTCCACGACTCCTGTCGGGGGCTTGTATCCGTCAGTCGATTTTAGATTTTAGATTTTAAATTAGAGAATTGACTCCAAAGATGAATCTCGGGGCTTATATCCGTCTTTGGGTAAAGGTGAACTACCAGACGCTGACCACTTAAGTAGTACAGCGCTGGCTTCCTGATTCAACGGGAATAGCGTCCAACAAAACCGAAGTTTTACCAGATCGACTTACATTCCCTCCCCAGGCAGAAGCGCTAGTTCCTAACGCCAAAGTCCGCAAGGCTTCATTTCTAATATTGATTGAAGCATTTACATCACGGTCATGCTGAGTACCGCAATGCTGACAAGTCCATGTTCTAATATCAAGAGTGAGACTCTCAACTCGATTTAGACATACATGACAAGTTTTAGAGCTAGGAAACCATCTGTCGATTTCGACATATTGCTTTCCTTCGCTCTCGGACTTGTACTTGAGCATGGTACAGAACATACCCCAACCAACATCACTAATTGATGAAGCTAAATTATGATTCTTTACCATGCCTTTGATATTGAGATTTTCTACTGCAATAACTTGGTTTTCGTTCACTATCTTGCGGGATAGCTTGTGCAGAAAATC